>JAHBVI010000028.1 GCA_019637635.1 Anaerolineae bacterium | reverse complement strand
GATAAACGCAACGAATTTCCGCGGGGACGCGGGGAAATATATAAACAGGCGACCGATGCCTTGTTGGTGGAATGGGATGCCAGCCGGAATATCAAACGGGATCAGATATACCGCAATCTGTCGCCGAACCACAAACAGATGATGCTGACGCGGCTGGCGGCGGAAACGTTTGCTGCTAATGAATACTTTGTCGCTGAAGAAAAGTTGGCCCGGCTCATCGTCGGTTTCCTCAGCGGTGTTCCGGGGCTGAAAGAGGAAAACCCGGATGGAATGGTTGTGTTGCAGGCGATGGAGGCGCAGCATGGTATTTTGGTGGAGCGAGCGCGGGGCATTCACTCCTTTTCCCACCTGACACTGCAAGAGTATTACGCGGCACGCTACGTGGTGGAAAATGAGGCCAGGGGCACGCTGCCCCTGCTGATGAAAAACGTGGGGGATGACCGCTGGCGGGAGGTGTTTCTGCTCACCGCCAGCATGTTGAGCGACGCCACCGAATTTTGCAACCTCTACCTATCGGCTATGCAGCAGATGGTGGCTGGTGATAAAGAGCTGGTAGCCCTGCTGCAATGGGGGACTGTAAAAAGCGCGGAAAGCGGGGGGCCGCCCCCCGCTTTCCGCGCTTTTTACATCTTCCTCGCCCGCGCCCGCGCCCGCGCCCGCGCCCGCGCCCGCGACCTCGCCCTCGACCGCGCCCTCACCCCTCGCCCCCTGCTCGCCCTCGACTATTTGTTGGGGCAGTTGTTGTGGGTGGCCGAACTATTGGCCCTGGTGGGGGCAAAGGCAATGAATGGTAAAGTGGCCGCAGAATTACAGGAAACAGTGTCTCAACTCGACCAGTTTTGCCGCGATGCCCACCTGCCCGATTTGCCGGCGGCTTTAGCCGCCCTGCGGCTGCCGGGCGAAAAAGCCGGTGATAAACAACTCAAAACGTTTGCCGCCCAATTAAAAGAGATCGCCTTAACCCACCGTGACCTGGGGCATGAGTGGAATCTGTCAAAGGAACAGGTAACTTTGCTGGAAAAGTATTTGCAGGCCAACCTGCTCTTTGTGGAATGTCTGAACCTGGCCTACGTGCCCGACCGCGCCGCCATCGAAAACCAGATTTTGCTACCGCCTACCCCATCGTAGTGCCAGGCACGGGGCGCCAGGAGGTGGTCATTTTTGGCCTCGCGCCCCGTGCCTGGCACTGCTCCCATAACGCTTCAACTTTTAGTGCTTACGCCATGTACTTTGGGCCACATCCCGCATGATCACTGTCAATCCGGGCCATTCGTCTGGGGCAAATTGATGGATCGCTTGCAGGACACGGCCGTGAATTCTCCGTCGGTTCGGTTTACGCAAACGCACAATCAGAACGCCCTGGTGGTTCTCGTATCGCCTTTGCGCAAATCCTTTATCGGTTATTATAACCGGGATGTTTTCGTCCACCAGAATTTTCATGCCGGGCCAGGCAGCGGTTCCAGGAATGTGACCTGTTCCTCAGCTAAAGAAGCAGCATATTCCAGACAGGCGAGAATATCTTCACGTTCCAGCGATGGATATTCTTCCAGCAACTCCTCAATCGTGTCACCATTTGCCAGCATACCCACAATCTGGTGAACCGGGATACGTGTGCCGAGGATACATGCCTGTCCATGATAAATTTCGGAGTTTATGGAAATACGTTCAAACATCATGCACCTCGTCAGCCTTTCTAGCCAATCATACTGGTAGGTAAAGTGGGCGTCAATTCCCTCATTCCTTCGGGCGATTGCATACTCCCGGAAAAGGCAGATAAATCTGCACCAACAAAAGGCAAAGTCGGCCTACGCCGACTAAAACCCAGTAGATACCAGCCTACGAAGGTGGGCTTTGCTGCTTGTAGCCGCGATTTCAATCGCCGGGAATTGAGTATGCAATCGCCCTGTCTCATTCCTCAGTTCCCACGCTCTGCATGGCCCATAACCAACGCAGAGCGTCGGGCTGGCTCGTTCCACGCAGAGCGTGGAACGAGCCAGCGCGGCGTGGTTGATTACTCGATAATCACCAGATCGCTGGCGCTACGGCCGTACACTTCCGGCGCATACATCTCTTCCGCTTTGGTCGGCGGGGTGACAAACGTGCCCGGCGTGGTGGCGCGGGCCACGTAGCTGTATTCATACACCCCTTCCCACAACAGCGTGCTAAACGCCTCCAACCGCTCGTCGCGCATATTTTCGTGGTCATACCAGCTTCCCCACCACCACCAGTACGGCGACGGCGCGGCGTTGGCGTCGCGGGGTACACTTTGCGAGACGGCCAGCGCGGTGTTAATCGCCTCCAACCCGGCGGGCAGCGGGTCAACCAGGGCCACGTGGTAGCGGCGATTATCGGCCACCATTGTCAGCCGCACCCGCACCCGCGCCCCCAGGCGAATGTGCCAGACGCCGTCCGCGTCCTGGTACACATCCTCCGGGTCGTCCACCGCTTCATAGGTGCGCTGCACTACAAAACCGCGATCCAGGGCATCCAACGTCAGGTCAGACGGGGCATAGTTCAGGGCGAGACGGTAGTAGAGACGGCCGTCCCCCTCCTTACTCACTATCAAATCCTGCGCTGCTTCACCCGCTGCCAGATAGCTCATGGGGATGTCTAGCTGGTACCGGTCGGTGGTACGCCCGGCAAACTGCTGCTCGCCCGCGTAGCTGTTGCCCAGCCAGATTTGGGCTACAAAGTCCGGCGTCTGCGCCTCAAAAGTGTTGAAGTAGTTGTCCAGCGCCAGCAGGATGAACACATTCTCTTGCGTATTGCCCCAGCGCCCGGCCACACGATGCGCCAGCAGCCCGTTCACCACCTTCGGAATCAGGTCGTTCTGCGGGTCTTGCGTAATCAGCGTATTGAGTATGACGCCGTCGGTGCGGCGGTCGGAGTGCAGCATGAGGTAGTCGCCATCGCCGTAGCTGGTAGTGAAATTGGCGGCCCCGGCCGTTTCCACGGCGCGGTTGTTGAGGTGCTGCCGGATGGCAGCTATGTCATTGGCGGCGGCCGGATCGGTAGCCAGCACCGGCCACAGCCAGCCCAATGTTTCCAGCGGCAGATTTTCCAGCCCGGCTTCATTGAGCAGATTGCGCGCTTTGGTGGCGTCACTGTCCCCGGCCAGATGGCGCACGTAGAGGGCATAGGCGCTCAAGCCCCAGCGGGTTTCCTGACTGTACCATTCGGGGTAATGCCGTTCAATTTGTCCCAAATAGGCCATGACGCTGGCCTGCATGTCCGCGGGCACGGTGTACCCCTTTTGCTGCGCCATCACCAGGGCGTGGGCCACATGGATGGAGTTGAAGGGGATGGAGTCGCGCCCCCTTTCCCAGTAGGGGAAGCCGCCGTCGCTGTTTTGCATACCCTGGAGCGTTTCGATGTCGCGCTGCACGGCCGTTTCCATCTCTGCTGGTGTGGGCAGTCCGGCGGCGTCAAAGGCGGTCAACACATCCCGCAGCGCGGCTATGGCCAGGATGCGCGAGGCCAGTCCCTCTGACGATTCATAGCGGTAGCTAGTCAGGTACAACACCGCGTCCGTCAATGCTTGCAGCGCTGTAGACGACGTGCCAATTTCCAGGCCGCCGTAGCCGGTAATCACGCCAGAGGGCATGAGAAACGGCTGCGCCACCGCGCCTGCATCCAGCACGCCGTAGGTGGCAAATGCTTCGGTGGTGGCGGGGGTGTAGACGGGCAGTTCACCGGTAGCCGCGTCGGCGTAATTGCCAGATACGGCCGCTACCTGGAACCGGGCCGTGCCGGCGCTCATCGTCGTTGCCGGGAAGCGCACTTCGATGCGGTCATTGGCCGGGATGGTAACGCGCTGCCCCTGCACGCCGGTTAGCTGCAAATTACTCGTCTGCACGGCCACATCAACCGTCAACGGCTCGTCAGTCTGGTTTTGCAGGACGACGGGCAGTTCAAACTGGTCGCCAAAGTTGAGGAAGCGGGGGGCCGACGGCCGTACCATCAATGGCAATCGCGCCGTCAGATTACTTTCACCCGCGCCAAACTGTCGGTCGCCAGAGACGGCGGCGGCCATCAGCCGGTAGCGGGTCAGATTGTCCGGCAGGGTGAAGTTGACTTGCGCCTGGCCGTTGGCGTCTGTCTGCACGGTGGGGGCAAAGACGGCCAGCGGATCAAAGTTAGTCCGCACCTGAATCGGTGTTGTGGCGGCGTCGGCAGCATTCGCCGCGCTGCGTTCCCCAGACATAAGCGCCGGGGCCGTGGCCATGGGGGCGGGCGCGCCGGCGGCCATATCCATAGCCGCTTCCTCCATCGGCATTTCGGCTGCAACCGTGGTGAACTCTACCTGCTGCGCCTGCACCTCACCCGCTAACGTTTCCGGGTTGACCAGGAGAATGCTGTCACGGCCGTAGCGCTGCTCCAACCACGTCCACACCGGCTGGTAAAAGGTGTTCAATGGGTTGGCAAGTTGGTAGCCGGTCAGGGCCAGGATGGCTTCGTCCACCGCCCACAGCGCCACTTCGGCGTTGGGTACGGGCTGGCCGTTGGCGTCGGTAACGGTGACGGTCACGGCCGTGTCCGCGCCCGGTTCCAGTTCGCTGGCCTGTGGATTGACGGTCAGCGTCAGTTCCCGGCTGTATGGCGGGACGCTCAGGTTAAGCGAACCGCTGGCGTAAGCGGGGCGCGGCGGTACGCCGGGCAGCGGATTGCCCTGGTCATCTGTGCGCGGCGCGCTGCCCACCAGTTCCACCTGCACGCCGAGGTTGGGAATGTGCTCCTCGGTAATGGGAATTTGCAGCGTGGCCGTGCCCTCGGTCAGTTGGAACGGTTCGGCGCTGAGGATGCCGCCGTGACTGAGGATGAGCAGCCCCTCGGCTGGAAAAGGAGATTGCACCAGGATTTCGGCCACGTCGCCGGGCTGATACTCCTGTCGGTCGGGGATGAGGGTGGCGGTTTCGTGTTCCACATTGCGCTGGACGGGCTGCGTGCCGCCGCTGACCCAGCGGGTGAATTTGCTCTGATTTTGGCGGCCCTGGCTGTCGGTGACCACGGCCGTGATCTCATACGTACCCCCCTTCTCGGTAGTGAAAGTGCAGGTGACGGGTTCGCTGCCCGAAGCGACGGTGCAATTTTGCCCGTCCACCGCCTCTTGTACCCAACGGCCACTTTTGGTTGTCCATTCCAGGCGGGCAGCCTGCATGGTGACGCTGACGCCCGGTATGGCCTGGCCATCAATATCGGTAACGATAGCCTCAATTTCCAGCGGCTCGCCCTGTTTGACGAAGGTGCGTGGGCTGCGCAGCCCCACGTAGAGGCTGGAGGGATGCACCAGTAAATTGGTGGAGGCCGCCCACACCTGCCGGTTCACGTCCATCACACCCGCTTCGGCGTTGACGCTAAAGGGGCGGTTGCCTTCCATCGCCGC
Source organism: Anaerolineae bacterium (assembly GCA_019637635.1). Taxonomy (GTDB): domain Bacteria; phylum Chloroflexota; class Anaerolineae; order Promineifilales; family Promineifilaceae; genus CAADGU01. The sequence continues at coordinate 56,184 of JAHBVI010000028.1, read as the reverse complement.
AAAGTCAATTTGCAGGAAATGTTCGCCGTTGGCGTCAGTGGTGCCGCTGAATGTTTCCACCACCTGCTCTTGCGGCCAGGGGGAACTGACGCCGCGCCCAAAACCACCTTCGATAGCGTAGCCATAGCCAAAGTCAAACCACCACCAGGGGATCCATTCACCAAAAGTGAACTCTGACCAGCCGGGCGGGCTGTATTGGCCGGGGGTGGAAGTGACGGTCCAATTCACCTGGGCGTTGGGCAGCGGCCCACCGGCAAAGTAACTGGCGGAAACGGCGACGGTGGCGGCATCGTTGACCACGTAGGGGCCAACGCTTTCCTGGCGGGCGTTGACTTCAAATTCGGGGCGGCGGAACTCTTGAATTTGAATCTGATAGCCGGCGCCGCTGCCGGGCAGGTTTTGGCCGCCGCCCTGAACCTGGAAGTTGAGATAGGCAGACCCCAGGTTGCTGTTTTCGGGAATGGTGAAGGCCAGGTCAAAGCCGCCAAAACCATTCACGGCCGTGACGCCGCTGGCCAGTTCGTTCCCTTGTGGATCGTAAACCTGGTAGATGACGCCGGTAGCCAGGCTGCCGGGCAGGGAGATAGCCCCGGTACGGCCGTTGACGTGCCGCAGCCACCCTTTCAAATGCACCTCCTCGCCGGGGCGGTACATGGCGCGGTCATCCAGAATGTGCCAGCGCAGTTCGTCGGAGACGGGTTGGGGCTGCCAGCCGTAGTCGTCCCAGTAATAGCTGCTGTAGGGCAAAATGGCTGTGTTGTCGCCCTGCTGCGCTGTCAGATAGAGGATGCCGCCCGTGGGCAGGCTAAAACGAGCCAGCCCGGTGCTGTCGGTGGTTGTGGCCACCGCGCCGTTGGGGCTGGTAATGGCGACGTTGGACAGCGGCGCGCCATCGGCCAGGGCGGTGGCCCGCACCACCATTTCATCCTGGTCGGTGGTGGCGTCCAGCCCAATTTGGGTGGCCTGCACCCAGGGGTGGATGGTCTGGGCGCGGCGCTGCCAGCGGTCGCTAAAGATACCGCCAACGGGCTGGATGACGACGATGAGGTGGCCGGTACCATTTTCCAGAGCACTGGTGAGTTTCACGGCCGTTTCCGTCAACACATCCTCCACTCTGCCGGTAGCGACCGTCTCGTCTAACACCAGGCGGCCCGGCGGCGTAGGCGCGTTATCTTGCTGGTCAAAGTTGCGCCGGTAAGCCATGTAAGCGGGCCAGTCGGCGGGGGTGACGGCATAGGCGCGCACCTGGAGTTCGTCGTAGTTCATCACGTACAGCGTCAACTGCGGTTCGCTGGCGGACGGGTCCAGGGTGACGAGCATATCGTTGGGGCCGCTGACAAAGGGTTCGGCCGTGCCCACTTCAAAACGCAGCGCCTCTGCATCGCCCAACGTCTGGCCGAAGGTGTCTTGAATGCTGCCGTCTACGGTGACGCGGTAGGTGGTGCGCCCTTTGGTCACGCCCTGGATGGTGAGGGTGTTGTAGCTCAGGTCAACGGTGGCGCCCGGCAGTTCCGGCTCGATGCGGATCATCGTTTCCACAAATGCTTCGGGGTCGAGCGGGTTGTTGAAGCGGATGATGAAGGGGCTAAGCGGCGGGCACTGCCGGTCATACCAGCCGCAGGTATGTTCCTCAATGCGCAGCGGCGGGTAGGTGTCGAAGCTGAACGACTGCGCTTCTGTCGTCAGGCGCGGCCCTTCAGCGGAGGGGGTTCCAGGGCCAATGGTGACGGTGATGCGGGCGTCGGTGGGCAACGGCCGTTCCGGGCGCAATGCCAGCCAATACCCATCACGGGCATAGCGCACCGTCTGGCTGATAGTTTCGTCGGCGGCGATTTCTGCCGAAGCCGCCAGGCGCACCGGTTGGGAATTGCCGTTGGCGGTGAGTTGGATGGTGGGCAGCACGGCCGTTGGCTCAATCAACTGGTCAAACTCCATGAAGATAATTGGCTCTAACGGCTGCGAACCGTAATTGGGGTAACTGGAAACCAGACGTACCGGCGGGGTGCTAAACGTCCAGCGCACCGCCTCTGCCAGTTGGCCGCCGGTCATGGAAGAGGTGCCGGCGGGGATTTCGGCCACAAATTCGGTAGCCATTGGTAATCGGTCAATCACGGCCGAATCCACCTCAAAACGCAGCGTTTGCGGGCTGGCCCATTGCCAATTCCCCGGTAAAGCCGGGGTGAGGGTGACGGGTACGTTTTGCGCCGCCAGACTTTCCAGGTCGGTCAGCGGTACCATCGGCTGGTTGAAGGTGACGTTGATAAACGGGGCCAGCCCCACGTCCCCTTCGGGCGAGTAGCGCAATACTTCCAGCGGGCCTTCGGGCAAGGCCGGGGGGGTAAAATCGGTGGGCGGCGGGGGGAAGGTCTGGGTAATAGTCTGGCCGGGGCGGGGCGGCGGCAGCAGTTCGTCCGGCAGTCTAAAAGGCTGGCTGTCCTCTACCTGGCCGGTCAGTTCTGGCAGGCGGGCCAGAATTTGGGCAATTTCGGCCTCGGTCAGCGGGCCGCCGGTAACGGGCGGCTGCGCCTGGAAGGTCTGGGGCATGGCCTGGCCTTCGCTGAGACGAATTTGCAGTTTGGCGGCCGTTTGGGTGAGGCGGGCGGCGGTGCTGGTCACGGCCGTTTCCACCCCCAAACCGCCGCTGATTTGATTCGTGCGCAAAATGGGGTTGCTGAAAGTGCCGTCAAACTGGTCGCGCTGGCGCAAAAATAATGCGCCCACGGCCAGCCCAATGACGGCGACGCCGGAAATAGCCAAAATAATGAGATTGCGTTTACGTTTGTTTCCTGATGGTGTTGTCTGGGACATGTTCTCTCTCCTTTAGGAGTCAGCAACGTTAATCACCTTGCCATGCAAAGTCTAGCAGATAAACGCCGCAGCGGGGCAATTGGTTCCCACTTGATCTCGTATCCGACCAACATGAATTTGAGGAGTTCGCACGCCAACGTGCGAACGGGCAGCACGAGGGCGTGCTGCTCTCCTCACTCCACAAATTTAGTTTGTTGAGGTACTGGATACCACGTACTTGTTCCCCGCCCGGCGTGGTATACCGCCTGTAACGCCCTGTGTGGCTGGTTTGGCGCTGACGCGGACCGTCGAAGAGGAGCATTCCACGCAGAGCGTGGAACGAGGGCAAAACGAGGATAAAAAAAGCGGATAAAAAAAAGCGGATAAATGGATGTAAACATCCACTTATCCGCTTTGCTGTTTCCACCGATAACCGATAACCGATTACCGATAACTGAGCCTAAGGCGTAGCCACAAAATTCATCACCCCGGTCGTACCGTCAGGCTGGGTGTAGAAAAGCTGACCGTTGGTTTGCAGGAAACCGGCATCATTGATGATTTGCTCCCAGCGGTAGCCGGTAATGGCCGACAAACCGGCCAGATATGCCTGCTCTTGCTGCATAATGGCTTCATCACACAGCATCAGCGTGGAGAGGATACCCGTTACCTGGAAGAAATCGTCCACCGGAACGATAGTGCCGGAGTAGTTGTTGCAGCCCGCATTACCGGAAATGGTGTCATTGGCGAAGTGGGCGGTGATTTCTGTGCCTTCCAGGATCGGCTGCGGCGCATCGGCCGGACCAAAGGATTGCAGGTAGAAGGTACGGCCGTCGGCTTCCGCAGCCGGTGCATCGGGTGCAGGCGGTGGTGTACCCTGGGGCACAAAACGCATCGTACCGCTGTCAAATACCTGGTCTATAAACAGGTTGTCGTTTTGAATGAAGTAAATGGCCGCATTGCTGAGTTGGGTCAGGAATTCCGTAGCCTGGGAATCCTCCGGGCAGGCCATCATGGTGGAAGGGCCAGGGGTGATGGTGATGCTGCTGCCATCGGTGGTGTAGCTGGCCAGAACGGTGTTGCAGTCAGCTTGAATTTGGGCGCTGCCATCAGCGTTGAAGCGAATGACGTAGCGGGTGGGGTCGTTCACAAAAACTTCGCCATCTACGGGGTTGGTCGTGGAGACCCATTCCCAGGGGGTGTTGGTGAGGGCGGGCGGCAGCGGCGGCGCGGTGACAACGGGCACATTTTCGGCATTGGTCGCTTCTACCCATTCGGCCGAGACCCATACCTGGCCGCCGGGCAGATTAGGCGCGTTGGCCACCCACCATTGCCCACCGGTACTGACGCCAATGATTTCGCCGGTTGTGCCCGTGGGCACGGCGCCAACGGTGGGGTAGTTAGTGCCGGGGCCGGTGCGCAAAAATACGCCATCAGGCGCGGTGACGGTGCCTGTAGCCGCCTCTTCGTTGGCCGGTTCGGGAATTTCAACAGTGGGTACCAGGCGGTAATAATCTACCGGGCCACCAGCGACCCAGGGAAAGACCAGCACGTTGCCGTCTTCTTCAAAGCGGTAGTTTTGGGCGGGGCCAAACATTTGCAGCATGGCCTGGTCGTAGGAGCTTTCGCCACAGAAGGCCATGGACATGAACCCGGCTTCGATGAAGATGCGGTCGGGTGGGGTGGTGGCATAACGGCCGCCGCTCACATTGCAATCTATTTTGGCGTTATAGGTGCCGTCTTCATTGAAGACGAGGGTGTAATTTTCCGGGTTTTCAATGACGATGGCCGGGATGTCATTGCCGTTGGGGTCACGCCGTTCCCAGGCCCAGGTTTTGTCAATGAGGGCCGGGTCGGGGGTGTGTTCCATCTCGTCTATCATGGAGCCGGGCACTTCTGCCACCGGGGCAACCACATTTTGGTAATAATCTACCGGCCCGCCGGCGACCCAGGAAAAGACGAGGGTGTTGCCATTTTCTTCAAAACGGTAATCCTGGGCAGGGCCGAACATTTGCAGCATGTCGTTGCTGAACGAACCTTCGGGGCACATGGCCATAGTCATAGCCCCAGCTTCCATGAAGATTCTGCCAGCAGCTTCGGTGGCGTAACGGCCGTTCATCTGGTTACAGTCCACTTGTGCATTAAACGTGCCGTCCTCATTGAACAGCAGCGTGTAATTCTCCGGGTTGGGCACCACAATTTCGGCAATATCGTTGCCGTTAGGGTCACGCCGCACCCAGTGCCAGGTGATGTTGATCAGACTGACATCAGGCACATGCGTCAGTGTGTCTACGTAGGAGCCGGGGGCTTCGGTGGTGGGGGCGGCGGTGGGGGGCACGGCCGTAGGCGGGGCAGTTGGCGGCACGGGTGTGGGGGTCGGCTCCGCACCGCCACAGGCTACCAGCGCCAGCGCCAATAACAATAATAACAATGGTAACTTTTTCATACTCTCTCCTTTTTTGATGGGCCAGGATTATCTGGCAAAACAAGTAAGTTTTACCCGTTTTTAGAAGGGGGGCAAGGAGAGAGGGGGCGGGTGACGGCCGTACACCACAACCTCTCATATTCACTTTTGCCAGGAAGGGGGGATGGGCGTAGCCGGGTGCGTGTCACCACACGCACCCGGCCAGATATTATCGGGCCATTTCTGCGCTTAACATCTGCTTCATCAGGTCATTCCCTTCTGTGACCAGTGTGATGCGCGTGTCGCCATTCAGGATATTCTCTGTTTCCAGCAGATCAAACAGCACCCGCGCCACGTCCGGGTCTTCATTGATTTTGTTCAGCGCCTCGCCCACAATTTTGGGGCGCATGGCATTGGCGCGGGCAAATTCCACGGCCGCTTTCCGTTCCGCCGAACTGGTAATGACGCTGACCCGGTTGGCTCCATCCTGGCGGATGGCCGACGTCACCTGCCGCAGCCGGTTGACCACCTTTTCTTCAATTTGCCGGATCATGCCCACATCCCGGAAATGCACCTTGCGGATATAGACCGACCCCAGTTTATAGCCCCACTCCTCTGACTTGGGCGAAACTTCACCGCGCACGGTGCGGCTCATCACGTGGCGCGTCTCCAACATATCGGCCAGGGGCATGTTGCTCAGGGTACGCACGGTGGCATTGCTGACGTTGGCGGACAGCGAGCCGCGCGGGTCGGTGTTTTTGAACAGGTAAGCCACCGGGTCGCTGATCACCATCTCATACCAGACGCCAATACCCATGGGCGCGCCTTCTTCGGAGTTGACGGGCAAGCTACGCAGGTATTTTTGATCCAGGCGCATATCCAGCACGTGCCGACTGCCCAGCCAGCGCACAAAAAAGGCCTGCGGCCCCATTTTCAGCCACAGCCATTGCAGCCCTGGCTCTTTGACAACGGCGACCACTTTGCCAAACAAGACGTAGACGTGGCAGGTGCCTTCGCGCACCACGTCATACACGCCGAAGATGCGCAGAAAGGCGCGAATAATCGGTTCCGCGATGAGGAAAAAGAAGAACGCAAAAAAGGCGATGCCCATTACTTGGATAATGTTCATTTTTCCACCTCCAGGATGACGTTTTTGGCTTTTTTGTACAGTTCCAGGCGCACGTTGCGCAGATAGGCGTCCAGCACGTCTGGGCCGTTGTTCTTGATCACATGCAACTGCTCGGCCAACGAGTTGAGCGGTTCTACCTCGGCCTGGGCTTTGAGGGTTTCAATTTCCACGGCGCGTTTGGATTGCACAATGGTCTGGTCGGCCTGGGCGCGGGCCAGGCTGATTTCTGAGGAGACTTCGTTGTGGGCGGTGTTGATGGCCGCCAGGGCGGATTCCACTTCCGGCGGTGGGTCTATGCCGGTGATCAACGAGGCGTCCAGTTCTACGCCGTAACGGGCGGCAGCGGAGGCGCACTCTTGTTCCATGTAGTTGTTGATTTCGTTCAGGTTTTTGCGCAGGTCGTTGATGGAGATACCCGTGAATAACCCGGTAGCAACTTCTTCGTCATCTTCGTTCACCTGTACGGGGGATTCAAAGCTGGCAATGCGCTGGCGCAGGATGGAGATGAAGTAACCCATGACATGCACGATGGGGGTTTTGACGCCAAAGAGGTAAGCATACAGGTTGCGTTCGCTGGGACGGTACCGTATTTGCCCGGTGAGGCCGATATTGAGGTGATCTTTGGTGACGGCATCGAGGATGGTGCCGTTGTGGTTGGCGCTGGGGGTTTCCAGATCACGGGCCAGGTTCATGGTCTCGGTGGCGATGCGGACTTTATGCACCTTTTCCCAGGGCCAGCGGAAGTAGGGGCCGCCGGGCTGTATCACTTTGACCAGGGGGTAACTGTAGCGTTCTTTGTCTTTTTCGTTCAGGTAATCGGCGATGGGGTCGTCGAGGGTGGTGCCTTTACCCAGGCGTTGGGCACGGCCGAAGCTGGTTTTGACGGCGCGTTCGTTCTGGTCTACGGTGTAGAAGCCGGTGAGAACGTAGCGCAGGAAGAACCAGCCCAAAAAACCGAGCAGGATTCCGGGACAGAGGGTTGTCATCTGTTAAACCTCCTTTGGTTTGGAAATAATACTGAGACGATAAGCGGTGAGCGTGGCCTGTAGGCCACTGCTCGCTATGTACTACGGATGCCAGCGCCAGTTGGTCGCAATACACAGCCCGACCAATGATACCGGATTTAGGGAAAGAGGTGTAGGGGGAAGGTGAGGGGGTGAGGGGGGGAGAGGGTGAGGGGGTGAGGGGGTGAGGGGGTGAGAGGGTGAGGGGGTGAGGGGGTGAGGGGGTGAGGGGGTGAGGGGCGTCAATTGTCAATGACGAGTGACGAGTGAAAAGTGACCGATTACCGATCACCGATTACCGATTACCCGCAGTACCGGCGTGGCGGGCAAGGAGGATGAGGCTGAGGAGGAGGGCGGCGAAGGCGATGAGCTGCCAACCGTGGTAGCCGTTGCTGATGATCCAGGTGTTGTCGCGGAAGGCGTCCAGGAAGAGGCGGGTGGCGCCGGTGAGGGCTACGGCCGTTAAAAACAACTGCCCCTCATACCGCCGTCTGTCCACCAATCGCCACCAGACGAGCAAGGTGAATGCTCCGGCGAGCAGTTCGTATAGCTGCACGGGATGGCGGCGCACACCGTATTGGCTGATGCCCCAGGGCACGGCCGTAAGTGTGCCATATCCCGGTCCGCCTAAAAAATCGGCCAGGCTGATGACCATGAAGCCGAGAATGAGACCGGGGGTGAGGGCGTCCAGGGTGGCGGCGAAAGGGAGTTGGCGGGCACGGCCGTAGAAAAACGCCGCCACTGTGCCCACAATCACTCCCGCTAATGGTTCATATCCGCTGGTCAGCGGCCACACAATCCCGATCAAATTTTGCTGATAGGCGGGCCAATGCAGGGCCACAAACGTCAGCCGCGCCCCCAGAAATCCGGCAAACAGCCCGACAACGGCCAGGGTATAGGTGGCCTGGGCGTCCAGTTGCAGCCTTAGCGCCGCCTTTTCAATCACCCACAGGCAAAACCAGGCGCCGAAAATAATCACCAGGCCGGCGGTAGGAAAGATGAAGGGGCCAATGGGGAGGGTGGGGAGCATGGGAATTAGGAATTGGGAATTAGGAATTAGGAATAGGAGGGAAGGGGTCACGGGTCACGGGTCACGGGTCACGGATTACGGATTCCCCGCTTCGGCCAGGAGGCGTTCGACGCGGTCTTGCAGGACGGCGGGGGTGATGGCCCCAATGACCACTTCGCGGACGACGCCGTTGGCGTCTATGAAGAGGGTGGTGGGCAGGCCGCGCACTTCGTACAGGCGGCTGATTTGTTGGTCGGTGTCCAGCAGCAGGGGATAGGTGATACGATATTCCGCGCCGAAGTCGGTCACATTTTTGGCGGCTTCGCCCTGGTTGATGCCGATGATGGCGGCACGGCCGTTGTACTGCACACTGGCCTGCTGAAAGGCGGGCATCTCCACACGGCAAGGGGCGCACCAGGTGGCCCAAAAGTTCAACACCACCGGCTGCCCGGCCAGATCGTGTAGGGACATTTCTTGTCCCACTGTATTCGGCAGGGTGAAATTAGGAGCGGGATGGCCCACGATGGGCGCCTCGGCCAGGGTGAGTACACCTGACCTGGCAGTGACCGATTCTTGGGACATCATAATCCAGGCGCCTCCCAGCAGGGCGACTACTATGATCAGGATGGTCCATTCAAAACGTGTTCTTAACATGCCACTACTTTAGCGTGGTTTGAGGGAATTGGGTAATGAGTAATCACGTAATTACCCAATTCCCTCTTTACGGTGCGTTCTGGACAGTCTGGTAGATGGCTTGCAGCAGAGAGGTTTCGTCCAGGGTATCCTGTTCCAGCGTCCAGATCATGATGCCGGAAGCCTGTTCCAGGGTCAGGCGGGTTTTTTCTTGGATGGTGGGGATGCCGTTGTAGAATTCGGTACGGCCGTTCCACTCCGCTTCATCGGTCAACGCATGGGCCGGGTCGGCGGCGACGAGTTGTTTGTAGGTGGCGTAGTTGGGACGGCCGTAAAACGGCACCCCCAACACCATTTTCTCCGGCGGCAGGCCGCGCCCCCGCCAAAAGGCCAGTGATTCCTGCACAAATTCCAGGGAGGAGTGGTGGCCCTCGCCGCCCCGGTCATACACCATCAGATTCAGGAAATCTACTTCATCAAAGATCACCGGGTCTACGCCCGCGCCGTATTCGCCCAGGGCCACCACTGCTGCCGTTAGCAGTTTGCCTCGCGCCCGCATTTCTGCGCCCAATGCCTGCATCAGCTTGACATAATTTTGGGCGGAATCAGGTGAGATCGAGACGGGATCAGGATATTCCCAGTCCATGTCCACCCCATCCAGGTTGTGTTTTTCCACCAGGGTCACCAGTTCTTGCACCAGCCGGTCACGGGCGGCGGGGTCGGCGGCCAATACCTCAAAGGTCTCGTCGTGCCCCCAGCCGCCAACGGAAATGAGGACTTGCACGTCATGTTCGTGCGCCTGCCGCACCAGATTGTCAATTTTCCAGCCGTTGGCCATGGGTTTGAGTGTGCCGTCCCGGTTGGGAATGGCGAAGGCGTAGTTGATGTGGGTCAATTTTTCAAATGGCACCAGCTCCACGATGACGGCGTCGGTGACGTAGCCGATGATGCGGAAGGGGGTGGGGGGCACGGCCGTCAGCGTGGGTGTGGGTGCGGCAGTGATAGGCACGGCCGTTGGCGCTGCTTCCGCCCCACACGCCGCCAAAGTCAGGCAAAAGGAGGTAAAGATAAGTATTTTAGTTAACATAATCAAGAATTGAATAGGGGCGTGCGCTTTTCTACAAAGGCGGCCATCGCTTCTAAATGGTCGGGGTGTGACCAGAGGTGGACAAAGAGTTCTGTTTCCAGCCGGTTGGTTTCGGCAAGGGGCAAGTGGGCGGCGGCGTAGGTCAGTTGTTTGAGAGCGGCCATTGTGGGGCCAGGTAGCTGGCAGAGTTCACGCGCCCAGGTGGTCACGGCCGTGTCCCAATCCTCGCCCTCGTTTAATACCCGATGCACCAGGCCAATTTGTTGCGCTTCGACGGCTGTCAATTGTCGCCCCGTCAACAGCAGTTCCAGCGCCCGGCTCTGGCCCAGCAGCCGCACCAGCCGCGCCGTGCCGCCCCAGCCGGTGGTCAGCGCGTTTTTCACCTGGGCAAACGAAAAGCGGGCGTGATGGGCGGCGATGCGTAAATCACACGCCGTCAAAATTTCGCAGCCGCCGCCAAAGGCGTCGCCGTTCACGGCGGCGATGACGGGGATGGGCATTTCGGTTAGCTGCTGCAAGGCATGACGCATGGTTCGGTTCAGCCGCGCCCCGGCCTCTGGCTCCGGATGGCCGCTCAACTCCTTCAGATCACCTCCGGCCACAAAGGCCTGCCGCCCCGCGCCGGTGATGATGAGGGTGCGGATGGTGGGCGGTGATTCAGAAATTATCTGGGCAACGGCCGTGACGCAGGCGGCAAACTGCTCTTGCGCCGCCCAATTCAACGCATTCCGCGCTTCTGGCCGGTTCACCGTCAATGTGGCAATCTGATTGCTAATCGTGAAGCTGATTTCATCAGGCATGAGGGTAAGTGTAGTGGTAAGGCTATCCGGTGACAAGCTGAGGGGTTGACAAAGAAGTGAATGGATTCTTGTTGACTACTTATTTCGGTAATAGACTTGACGGCATGAGGCAAATGATTTGGCTGCGTGTGGGGGCGGTGGTGTTGTTGCTGACGGCCGTCTCCCTTTTCCTGCTCATTGCCCTGGGTGTGTTTGATCCTAAACCGGTGGGTGAACTGGCAGGCACGGCCGTGCCCCATACGCTCGCCATTCCCCCAGGCGAACAGACCATCCGCTGGCTGCCGGAGCCGCTGCCCGCCGGTGATTTCACGGTGCGCGCCACCGTTACCCACCAAAGTGGCGAGTTGGACAGTGGCGCCGGACTGGTGTTGACGGATGGCTGTACGGCCGTGATCGTCGCCCTTTCCCCCCTCGGCTACACCACCATCCACCAAACCCCACCAACCACCGATCACTGTTCACCGATTACCGATTACCGATTACCGATTACCGAACTCCCCTGGCAGCCCTGGCCCCACGTCCGCCCCGGCGACGCCGCCAACGAGATTTGGCTGGATGTGGTGGATGGGCAAATGCGGGTACGCTTGAATCGGGAGTTGTTGTGGGCCGGCGATTTACCTATCCGATCCACAACCGTGGGGATAGTTGGTGAGAGCTTTGGGGACACGGCCGTGTTCCACTTCTCACCGCTTGTTTTTTCGCATGATTGATCGGGATTAACCTGCTGCTTCACCCAACAAACCGCGCAGTAAACTGGCCCGGCCCAACAGCCCGACCAGACGGCCGTTGTCATCCACCACCGGCAGTCGTTTAACCCCATGGGCCATAATCAGCCGCAGCGCTTCGTCTGGCGTGGCGTTTACTGCAATGGTAATGACCGGCGTCGTCATCAGGTCGGCAGCCGTTTCCGTCGTTGCCAACGCCGACGCGGCCGCAGGTGATTGGCCTGTGACCAGCGCGTGTAGGCGGCGCCGCAGGCCAGGATGGGCGGCATGTTGGCTGCGGGTCAGTAAATCTCCATCGGTGATAATGCCCAGCACTTGCTGTGCCGCATTGACGACAACGACACGGCGGCGGCGATCTTGTTCCAGCGCCTGCAACACCTCTTCCAACGTGGCCTGGGGCGACACCACCGGCACGTCCCGGTGCATAAGATCGGCAATGGTGATGGCACGGCCGTCAATCGCAGCCTCCCCGGTCTGATCGCTTAACGGTTCAACTAACGAATGATGCTGCCCGATGGCCCGTAAAATGTCTATACGGCTGATCCAGCCCACCAGCCGCCCCTCGTCTACCACCGGCAGCCGTTTCAGATTGTGGGTGATCATCTGTTCCATTGCCTGGCGCAGCGTCGCCGTCGCCGGAATGGTAATTACGGGCGCCGTCATCAGGTTCGCGCCGGTCATGGATTTGTCGGCCACTTCCGCCAGCCGCGCCGCCCAATCGTCGCTGGCGGGCGCGAGGCGGGTGCTTAAATTGGCCCGGCGCAGGAGATCGCCGTCGGTGATAATACCCAACAGACGGCCGTTTGCAGCCACCACCGGCAGACTGTGATACCCCTTTTGCAGCAGCAGCGCCACAATATCGGCGGCCGAAGCATCTGGCGAAACCGTTACCACATCTGTGCGCATCACGTCTGTCACCGGGCGATCCAGCGGGTCTGTCGCCGGGCGGCCCGTTTCCATCTTTTCCGCAAAGGGGGCCACCAACAGGCTCTCCATGATCGGCGGTGCGGTTATTTCTGCCGGTGGTTCGCTGCTTACGGTGGCCCCCAGCGCCGCAATCGCCTTATCCGCGCTCCAAAAGATGTGTTCTGGCCCTAACTCCGCCAACACCCCGGCGCGTTCCAGCAGCAGGCGCACCCGATCATCCATCGAGGTGAGCAGCACATCGCCGCCGCCATGACGCTGGCGATGGATAATCTCCCGGATTACTTCCACGCCGGTGGCGTCCACCAGGGGCACACCGCGAATAGACAAAATCAACGTGGTATTGGCCGCATCGTGGCTTTCGACAAATTCCACCAGCCGCCGCGCCGCCGCAAAAAAGAGCGGCCCGCTTAAATAATAGACGGCAATGTCCTGGCCCGGATGCACAAACTGCTGGCCGACGGCCGTGAGCCGTTCCACCTCCACCGGCTTTCGTGAAATTTGCAGTTCGCTCATCTGCGCCATAAAAATGAGCGTACTGATGCCAAAACCGATCAAGATAGCCTGCGTCAAATCCAGCACGACGGTGGCTATCAGGGTAATAAAAAAGGCGATCAGGGCATGTTTCAGGCGGTGATCCACGTAAAAGCGAATGGTATGCCATTCATTCATGCGCCAGGCAGTTACCAATAACACGCCCGCTAACGCGGCCAGCGGCACCTGCCCAATAATCCCGGCCAATAGCAGCGCCGCCAGTAATAATAAGACTCCATGCAGCATAGGTACCACGCGGGTGACGCCGCCACTTTTAATGTTGACGCTGGTGCGGGCGATGGCGGCTGTAGCCGGTACACCGCCAAACAACGGAATGACGATGTTGCCCGCACCCTGGGCAATTAACTCCAGGTTGTTGTTCAGGCGAATGCCGGTCATATTACCGGCGACTGCGCCACAGAGCAGGCTTTCGATGGCGCCGAGGGCGGCAATAGACATAGCCGGTACGATCAGGTTGCTGAGGTCGGCCCAGGGAATCTGGCCGAGCGAGAGCCGGCTTTCCAGCAAGATGGTGCGGGGAATGGCGCCGATAACGGGCACATCCCAATGGGTGATGACGACGATAAGCGTAGCCACGATGATGCCTAGCAGCGAGCCGGGCAGCCGCTGCCCGAACTTGAAACGCGGCCAGACAATCATGATTATCACCACCAGTGTTGCCAGCAGCATGGCTTCCGGGTTGGGGGTGATGCCGTGTTCGGCGTAGTAACGCAGCTTTTCCACCACGCTTTCAGCGGGTGGGGTTTTGATGCCCAGGAAGTTGTCAATCTGGCCCAGGGCAATGATGATGGCAATGCCGCTGGTGAAGCCAGAGATGACCGGCGCGGGAATGAGGGCGACGACGCGCCCCGGGCGGAAGATGCCAAGCAGGGTCAGCATAATGCCGGCCAGCACGGCGGCCAGCCACATGCCTTGTAACCCATACCGGCTGACGAGAACGATGAGTACAGCGGACATGGCCCCGGTGGGGCCGGAAATCTGGTAAGGCGCGCCGCCCAACAGCCCAATGACCAGGCCGGCGAGCACGGCCGTGACCAAGCCCGCCGCTGCATCTGCCCCCGAAGCCACCCCAAACGCCAACGCCAATGGTAGTGACACGGCCGCCACGGTAATGCCTGCCAGCACATCTTTTTGCAGCTTGTCCCGGTTATAACTGGCAAACTCACGCCGCCACATGCGCGGCCACTCTTGAATCATCATATTTACCTCTATTCATCAGTGATTTTGGCGCCCGGCGCGTTATCCCAAAAAACACGCTTGCGGCGTGCCATCCTGTTGTGCAGATTGGGTCGTTTGTCGGTCCGTCAGAACCGGCATTTTAAGCCCATCGCCCTGTCCAGGCAAGTTAAAAAAAGAGCGGTTATAATCTGGTGGTTGGTAGGTGTACAGCCACCATGTCAACATGGGTGCAGCACACCCCAATGAATGAAAATTCATAATTCATCCTGCGTCATTCATCATTCTGAAAGGAGACGACCATGTACCAACCATCTGAAACGCGATACGATACCATGCCATACAAACGGTGTGGCCGCAGCGGGTTAAAGCTGCCGCTCATTTCCCTGGGGCTGTGGCACAATTTTGGCGGGGTAGATACGGAGGCCAACGGCCGTGCCATGTTGCGCCGTGCCTTTGATTTGGGCATTACCCACTTTGACCTGGCCAATAACTATGGGCCGCCGCCCGGCTCTGCCGAAGAGATGTTCGGCCACATCTTGCAGCGCGATTTTGCCCCCTACCGGGATGAACTCATCATCTCCACCAAAGCCGGTTATGATATGTGGCCGGGGCCATATGGTGAATGGGGGTCACGCAAATATCTCGTTGCCAGCCTGGATCAAAGCCTGAAACGCATGGGGCTGGAGTATGTGGACATCTTCTACAGCCACCGCTTTGACCCGGACACCCCGCTGGAAGAAACGATGGGCGCGCTCGATTTTGCCGTGCGCAGTGGCCGCGCTCTTTACGTGGGCATCTCCTCCTATAACAGCGAACAGACCCGCCGCGCCGCCCACATTTTGCGTGAACTGGGTACGCCTTGCCTCATCCACCAACCCTCCTACAGCATGTTCAACCGTTGGGTAGAGGACGATGGCTTGCTGGATACGCTGACCGATGAGGGGATTGGTTGTATCGTCTTTTCGTCGCTGGCCCAAGGGTTGTTGACGGACAAGTATCTGCACGGTATCCCGGACGATTCGCGGGTGCGGCGTTCCGGCGTTTTCCTGAACGAGAGCCACATTACCCCGGAGCGGGTAGATCAAGTGCGCCGCCTGAACGAAATTGCCCAATCACGCGGGCAGACGATGGCGCAGTTGGCGGTGGCCTGGGTGCTGCGGCAAACGGCCGTGACCTCTGCTCTGCTCGGCGCCAGCCGCCCGGAACAGATTGACGATATTGTCGGCGTATTGAACCGTCTCTCGTTCACATCTGACGAATTGCAGCAGATTGAGGATATATTGCGGGCATAAACCTGACAGGTCTCAGAAGACCTGTCAGGTTTGACCCACCAGTGAGGGTAAAATGGACAGAAAACCACGTTTAAGTGACGACCTTGTCCAGGAATTTGTGGGCAATGCACATGGCGACCTGAACCGGGTACAGGAACTATTGCAGCAAGAACCGGCGCTGGTCAACGCCTGTTGGGATTGGGGCGGCGGTGATTGGGAAACGGGGTTGGGCGCGGCCGCACACATGGGCCGCCGCGATATTGCCGAATTTCTGCTGGCAAACGGGGCGCGGCTGGATATTTTTGCGGCAGCGATGTTAGGCCAACTCGAGGTGGTTCAAGCGATGCTGGCGGCCTACCCCGAAATGAAAAACGCGCCGGGGCCACATGGCATCCCCTTAATTTCTCATGCTAAAGCGGGTGGGGAGGGGGCAACGGCCGTGTTCACCTTCCTGGAATCGCTCTAAAAGGATCGGAGACTGAGAGATTGAGTCTCTCTTATGGACATAGCATGTCCACTCGTTCGCGTCAGACATCCGATTTCTTTGAGAAATCGGATGTCTGGTTGCAACTCAATCTCTCAGTTTCCAATTTCACATCAATCATATGGGTAAAGAATGCGGCCACAACTGCCGCAGTAGGTTTTTTTTCCCTCTCTGGCTTCTTTGATGTTATTGGCGGAGACGGTCATGCGGCAGCCCAGGCACATATCCACCCGCAGCCGGGTCACGGCCGTGCCCCCCTTCTTTTTGGCTAACTGTTCATACTCTTTCAGCGAGGCGGCGTCTACCACGCCAGCCTGCTCCTGCCGCCGCTGCAGCAGCCGGTTCAGGCGTATGGCCAGATCCGTTTTTTCGGCTTCTAGCTCCACAGACTCTTTTTGCCAGCGTGTTTCGGCGGCGACGGCGGCGGCGGCGGCTCCATTCTTTTCCGCTTCGGCTTCTTCCATCAGCAGCATCAGTTCCAAAATCTGGTCTTCCACCCCGGCGGCGCGCTGGTTCAAGGACTCAATTTCGTGTTGTAAATCGGTCATTTCTTTAGTGTTGACTACTTTGCCGGAGTAGAGGCGCGTTTCGGAGCTTTTGGCTTTGCTGCGCAGGCTTTGTAGTTCCAGGTTGAGTGTGTTGCGCTGGCTTTGCAAGGTGTTGAGGGTGGTCACGGCCGTGTCCAGATCGGCTCTGGCCTTGAGCAGCCAGGGTGGCCCTTTCAGCGTTTGCAGCACTTCACCCAGCCGCTGCTTTTTGTCGCGTATTTCCAGGTCGGTCTCTTGCAGTTGATACAGTTGGTGTACTTGGGTCATGGCCTGCCTTACTAGATGATTGGGTTGTGGAGTGAGGCGATTGTAGCACAATAAAGGGATTGACAAAACGATACAGCTTGAACATTTCTGTGCTTGTTGCCGTATAATAAGTTAACTCCTCTTCTCTAACTTTTTTGACAGCGACAAACGGCCGTCCCCCAGACGGCCGTTTGTCGTTTTAGTCAATTAACAGCCAATCCCATGACATCCATCACTATAGTTTGTGGTTACCTTTCTCTTATGCTTTGCCCCATATCAGTAGATTGCAATGAGCGAAGTGTGCATCCTCAGATGCACATCGTTCGCATCTGAGGATGCACGCTCCACTTTGATCTACTGAATATGGTCTAAATTTAAATAAGGAGAAGGCACGTGAAACGTTCGTTATTTGTATTGATCTTGATCTGGCTGGTGTGGGGTGCAACGGCCTGCACACCAACAGCAGCCCCCTCATCGGTGGCTGAGAATGCCCCCACGATCATCACCGTTTACAAGTCGCCGACCTGTGGCTGTTGTGGTGGCTGGATTGAATATGTGGAAAGCCATGGCTACCGGGTGCGCGTGGAGCAAATATCAGATGTGACCACCATCAAAAACCGGTACCGGATACCGGCAGAGTTGCAGTCTTGCCATACTTCGCTGGTGGGTGGTTATGTGGTGGAAGGGCATGTGCCGGTGGAAGCGTTAGAACGGTTATTGGCGGAACGGCCGTCGGTCAAAGGTATTGCCGTGCCTGGAATGCCCATTGGCGCGCCGGGCATGGAACAACCCGGTACGGCTCCCCAGCCATATGATGTTTTGACGTTTGATGAGACGGGGAATACGGCCGTGTTCAGCAGCCATAATCCGTGATGTGTGACGAGTGATGCGTGATCGGAATACCCTCACGCATCACGCATCACGTATTACGCCGCCGGCTGCTCATAAGCCCGCAGCAATTCCGCACTCTCAATCTTTTTCATTTGCAGCAGCGCCTGCATCACCCGGTGTGCCCTGGCCTCATCCGCGTCTTGCATGAGTTTGCCCAAAATCGTGGGAACGATCTGCCACGACAAACCAAATTTGTCTTTCAGCCAGCCGCATTGGCTTTCTTCGCCGCCATCCGCCGTCAATTTGGCCCACAACTCATCCACTTCTGCTTGTGTCTCACAGTTGACATAAAACGAGATGGCTTCCGTGAAGGTAAATCGCGGTCCGCCATTGAGCGCCATAAACTCCTGTCCATTCAGCTGGAAGGTAACAATCATCACCTCTCCATTTGGCCCCCGGGAGACACTGCCGATTTTTGAGTCATTGAAGAGTACGGTGTAAAAATTGGCGGCTTCTTCAGCCTGGTTATCAAACCATAAGTAGGGGATTATCTTTTGCATTGCCTTGTTTCCTTTGTGCCTGGGGTGGTTGGTGTTTAACTGTTTGTTTTAGCTGCCAGCCACCAACCACCATCCACTAATCACCAGCCGCCAATATCTCATCAAGCCGCTCATACCCTTCATTCACCCCATGTTCCATGCCTGATTCGATCATCCCGTCCCGGTCGGCGACGGACTGAAAGACGGAGTGGCTCCTGATGCGGGAACGGCCGTTGGGCAATTCTTCAAACACGGCCGTTTCCAAAATAACATGGCCGCTTTCCGGCAGCCCTTCATACTCAAATGTACCGATCAGGCGTTCGGGGGCTTTTACTTCATGGTTCACACCGTGGAAGGCGTAGGCGTTACCGGCTTCATCTTTTTGTGTGAAGCGCCACCGGCCGCCGCTGACCGGTTCAAATATCTCAAAGGTGGTGGTCAGGCCACGCGGCCCCAGCCATTGGGCATACAGGTCAGGGTCAGTGTGTGCCCGGAATACCAGTTCACGCGGCGCTTCAAATTCCCTGGTGATAAAAAGCTCTTGTTTGCCGGGTTCGGCCGTAATGATGGTTGGGTTCTTTTTAGTTGTCATTTTCATTCTCCTTTTTTTGTAGTTCTTGCAGCAGTTCGTCCAGACGGTCGAAACGCTGCTCCCAAAAGCGTTGGTATTGTTCCAGCCAATCCGACACTTCATTCAGTTTTTCCGGTTGGACTTTGCAGATGCGTTCACGGCCGTGACGCTGCATCACCACCAACCCACACCCAACCAGAATTTTGAGGTGCTTAGAAACGGCCGGGCGACTGATGGTGAAATGGTCAGCTACACCATTCACCGTCAGACTTTGCTGCGCCAACAACTCCAATATCGCGCGCCGGTGCGGATCAGCTATGGCTTGAAATACGTCTCGTCTCATTATATGTAACCAATTGGTTACAAGTATTGTACCATAAGCCTCAATATAAAACAAGTGTTCTATTGGCTCAATCTTCAAGATTGAACCAATCGGCAAACGTAGGGATAATCAGGTGATGGCTAAACACAAGGATCGGGAATTTGGGCAAGACCTGTTTGCCAGATTGGAACAACTGGCGGGAACAGCTAATCTGGCCGGAGGCGAGGTTTTAACCGAACCGTCGGAATTGCGAAAAATGAAGAAGTTCCGCTTTCAACTGCTGCACCGCTGGCTGGTGGCGCACTTTGCGCCCTGTCGCGTGGCGGACATTGCCGGGGGGAAAGGGCTGCTGGCCTATCTGCTGCAAGAAAGTGGCTGGCAGGCCACCGTCATTGATCCCCATTACCAGCCGCTGACCGACAAATACAAAGACATTAACACCGGCCAGCGTGTCAAGCTGGGCGCGGCAACCAGCGTGCCACACATTGATCAACCGTTTACCAGAGAGATGGCGGTCAATTTTGATCTATTGGTGGGGATGCATGCGCACGGCTGCAATGTGGAAATTATTGAGGCGGCGGGGCAATTTGGTTGTGCATTTGTGCTGTTTCCGTGTTGTGTCATTGGTGAGCCGTTTGTGCCGCCGCCGGGTGAACATTGGCTGGAAAGCCTGGCGATGTATGCCCTGCGCCAGGGACACAGCGTTGTCCCGTTTCGGCTGAACTTCAAAGGGCAGAATATCGGTTTGTACGGGAGACCTGACAGGTTTTTCAAACCTGTCAGGTCTGCTCTTTGAGCTATATGGCATTCGTCTTCACAAAATCAATCACCTCATCCACCTGGGCAAATGCCAGGCAAACGACGGTATCTGCGCCGCCGTAGTAAATGGCCAGCCGCCCGGTAGCGGCATCCGCCAGCGCCGCGCAGGGGAAAGCCACATTGGGCACATCGCCGGTGCGTTCATAGGCGGCCTGGGGTGCCAGCAGGTAGGGTTCCCCACGCGCAATCACTTTCCACGGCTGGTCTAAATCCAGCAGCGCCGCGCCAAAGCTGTAAACGAAGCCGTTGCACGACGTGAGGACGCCATGATAGATAAGCAGCCAGCCTTCGCTGGTTTCAATGGGGATTGGCCCGGCGCCAATTTTGGTAGACTGCCAGCCGCCGGCCGTGCCCATGACATAGCGATGGCAGCCCCAATGGGTCATGTCTGGGCTTTCGCTGTAGTAAATGTCGCCAAATGGCGTATGGCCGTTATCACTGGGGCGGCTGAGCATGGCATATTTGCCGTTGATGCGGCGTGGAAAAAGGACGCCGTTACGGTTGAAAGGCAGGTAGGCATTTTCTAACTGGTAAAAGGTTTCAAAATCGGTGGTGTAACCGACGCCGATGGTGGGGCCGTGATAGCCGTTGCACCAGGTGACGTAGTAGCGGTCTTCCAGCCAGATGACGCGCGGGTCATAGGCGTATTGGAACTGGTTGATTTCCGCGGCTCTGGCGTTGGCGGGCTGGAATTGGATACGGCCGTGCCCAATTTGCCAGTGGATACCGTCGGCGCTGTGGCCGTTGTGAAGCTGCATCTGCCGGGTTTTGCTGTCGCAGCGGAAGACGCCGGCGAAACTGTCGCCATAGGGGACAACGGCGCTGTTGAATATGCTGTTGCTGCTGGGGATGTGGTCGTGGTTGATGATGGGGTTTTGGCTGAAACGCCAGACGACATCACTGCTGCCGGACGGCCGTTCTTGCCAGGGGATGTTCGGTAAAGGGTTGCCGATGATGGTGGGCATAGCGTTCTCCTTGTGTAAAGTGACTGGTGCCATTCACCGGCCACCAGCCACCATTATCATATCATCCTTGATTTTATTGGGTCTGTCTGAACCTAACAAGAAGTTGGCAACGGCCGTTGCCCAACCAGGCACGATGGCTGAAAATAGGGCCTATGCCGAAAAAAGGAGAAAACGATGGCAGCGATAAAAGCAACGGCCGTGACCGCCGATAAAACCCAACGCTTATTGATTATTCAGTGGGATGATGGGCACACCAGCCGCCTGTCCTACGCCGGGCTGCGCGCCAACTGCCCCTGCGTGGAGTGCAAAGGGGGGCATCTTTACATGGGCACACCGCCTGACCTGGAGACCATGCGCCAAACGCCCAATGAAGGGGTAACCATTGAACAAATTCAAGCGGTAGGCGCTTACGCGCTGCAATTCCAGTGGAGTGATGGGCACTACACGGGCATTTACACCTGGGGCTATCTGCGCCAGTCTGACCCGGAATTGTCTACCACAGACGACACGGATTGAGCGGGGAATCACGGATTTTTCTGTGGGATTGCCGGTTACTCAGGTGCCAGACAGCCGTCGAGCAGGTGGGTGTAATCTTGCCGTTTGCGGATGAGCGTGAAGCGGTTCCCGTTGACCAGGATTTCGGCCGGTTTGAGACGGCCGTTGTAATTGGAAGCCATCGCATAGCCATAAGCGCCGGCCTGCATGATCGCCACCAGGTCGCCTGGTCTCAAGGGTGGTAAGGCTCGTTCCTTTGCCAGCCAATCCCCAGTTTCGCAGATGGGGCCGACGACGGTGTAGCGTTCCGCCGCGTGGCCGTCAGGCGCCTCTGCCACCGGCAGCACGGGATGGTAGGCATCGTACAGGGTGGGGCGAATCAGGTCACTCATACCGGCGTCCACAATGGCGAATTGCGTTCCGCCCTGGGTTTTGGTGTAGGTGAGGCGGGTGAGCAGGCAGCCCGCTGGCCCCACAACGGAACGCCCCGGTTCCATAACCACACCATAACCGGCAGCAAGAATGGGTTGGGTCACGGCCGTGACCCACTCAACGATAGGGGGAGATTGGCGATTAGAGCCTGGAGATTGTTGAGGCGAATCTCCGATCTCCAATCTCCAATCCCCATAATCAATTCCCAATCCCCCACCCACGTCCACATACTCCAGCCGGATGCCGCTGGCGGCTAATTCGTCGGCAAGCTGCACCAGGAAATGGGCGGATTGCACAAAGGGGGGCACGGCCGTGATCTGCGAACCGATGTGCGCCGCCAGACCAACCGGGTGCAGGGCGGGGTGTTCGCGGGCGGCGTGCAGGAGGGTGACGGCCGTTTCCGGGGCCACGCCAAATTTGTGCCACTTTTCGCCGGTGGTCATATAAGGGTGGGTTTCGGCGTGGATGTCTGGGTTGACGCGCACGCCGATGCGCGCCACCTGCTGCCGCTCGCCGGCGATGGCGGCTATCGCCTCCAACTCCATCGCCGATTCCACGTGCAGGGCGCGAATTCCGGCATCCAGCGCCATTTCAATTTCATCGCGCCGTTTACCCACGCCGGAAAAAATGATCTTGTCTGGGGAGATATCGGCGTGTAACGCCAGGAATAGTTCGCCGCCGCTGGTCACATCGGCGCCCAGGCCCGCCTGCCGCAGCAGCCCCAAAATCGCCGGATTGTTATTGGCTTTCACGGCGTAACAGGCCAGGGTATTGGCGGATGGCACGGCCGTAACAAACGCCGCCGCCCGCGCCTGTAATTCCGCCTGGCTGTAAATATAAATGGGTGTGCCTACGGCCGTAGCGATCTCCACCAACGACACACCTTCACACCAAAGTTGATTGTCTTGATAATGAAAAGCTGCCATACTACGAATTTTACTGGCAGCCGAAGTCTGACACAAAAAGTTCTTTTTCTACGCTCTGACCATCCCCGGAAACGATTTTACCGATGCCAATGACCGGTGATTGATCGGGGCTGCTGACTTCAAAACCAAACCCTTCATTCAGCAGCGGCCCGGCCATTTTATGCCCATTCCAATAGTAGGTGTAACGGCCGTCGCCGCCATGCCCCAGCATAAAAACAGTCCGGTAGTAAATGTTATTCTCGCAGCGAGGGGTGTTGATGGGGTACATATCCAGCGATAAGAGGGGGCAGCTTCCGGGCCGGCAAGTCGTGGTGGTGGTGAGTGTGGGGGAGGGGGCCGCCAGAGGGATGACGGTAACAACCTTGTCTATCACCGGGAGTGAGTCTATCTGCCCGGCCCAATCCAGACGTGGCGCATGAACAAAACCTTGCACACCCTCGCTGTTTTCCACCAAAAGCCATTCGCCGTTTTCAGAGCGACCCATGACGATTACGACCTCGCCAATGCCGATGAAGGTGATTTCTGGGGCGGTGGTATCTGGTTCGGTGAAGAGGCTGGAGGCCAGATGGGCCACGGCTATTGTGGTGGTGCTGTTCACTGTGGTGGTGATGGCCTGGGTGGTTGGTGTGGCCGGTTGGGTAGGCACGGCCGTTGCCGTTGCCAATGGAGTATGGCCGGGTACGCTGGCGCTGAGGACGGCCGAAGTGGCCGTCTGTGTTGGCTGGGGCGTAGCCGTAGGGGGTGGGGTCGTGTGCGTTGGTGTAGCCGTTGGATCTACGAGGGCGACCGCCGCCGCACTGGCTGTTGGCGGGGAAAGATACTGCTGCCAGACCCGGCCGCCGCCGATGACAAGCAAGATTGCCAGAAGCAGCGCCATGAGCAGCGCCGGTTTTTTACGGGAAACGGGCGCCCGATGGGCCACAGGCGGTGGGGGCAGCAGTGGCAGGATGGGGGTAGGTGGCGGCGTTTGTGGATTTTGGCCGATCACAATCCGGCTGGCATCCTGGTAGGCAAAGGAAGCCCATTTATACGGCCGTACCCCATTTTGGGAAGTTTTGCGCTGTAATTGTTCGTGAATGTAAGCAAAAACCTCGTCAATGGTCACACGGCCGTTGCGGTCATGGTCGGCCGCCCCCGTTTTTAACCCTTCAATGAAAAAATGGGTAAAGAGCGAAGGCATGGCTGAGCCTGTAACCGCATCATCACGCCATTCATAATGTACCCGGTCTGCCGCCGATAGGATTACCCGTTCATGCCCATTGCGGTTGAAGGCGTCATCCGTTGTGGCCACCCGCCCAATCAATTCCCGGCTGTCTCGGCTGCTGGCATTGCTAAAGGTGCAGTCCAAGACGACCACCTGCTGCCAACATGGGCTGTCGTCCATGATTTCGGCCAGATAGGTGGCCGGGATCGCGGTGGCCCGCAGCAATTTATGTTCGGTGTCATGGGCTGCCAGATAGAGCTTTTCTTCTGCACCTACGGCGGCATGTCCCATGAAATAAAGCAGCAGCAAATCCTCTTTAGCGCCGCCGGCAAAAAAATGAGCCACTGCCCGCCGGATGGCGTCGGCGGACTCATCTACCAGTGTCGTGACCTGATCAAACCGGCCAATATGCGGGTCACGCAGCACGTCAACCAGCCGGTGGACGTTGGCGGTTGGCCGGGTCAGGCTGGCCAGGGTTCGGTCTTGGTGTTCGCTGTTACTGATGATCAGCGCCAGCCGCCGCCCCGCCTGGGCATGAGATGGCTCCACGACAACGGCGGTGGAAAGCAGGGTTATTGCCAGGGTGCTTGCGCGCAGCGGCCTGGGCAAAGGCGACGGCCGTGGCATACCGTTCATCTGGCTGTTTGGCCATGGCCTTGTTGATGATGGTCTGAATTTCCGGCGGCAGGTCGGGTCGGGCGTCCAGAATGCGCGGCGTGGGTTCAAACATATGTTTGACGGCCACGGCAATGGGGGTGTTGGATTGGTATGGATGTTTGCCGGAGAGCATCTCGTAGAGGATGATGCCCAGGGTGTAGATGTCGGAACGGCCGTCCAACTCTGTCTCCCCCTGAATCTGCTCTGGACTCATATAAGCCGGCGTCCCCACAGCGCCACCCGTGTCGGTTAACTGCGTGGTCGCCTTGGTCATCTTCACCGTGCCAAAATCAGAAATATACGGTTCGCCCCGCTGGTCGAACAAGATGTTACTCGGTTTTAGATCGCGGTGAACAACCTTGTGGGCATGCACTTCATCCAATGCCGGCGCCAATCGCCCCAAAATAAAAGCGGCATCCGCCAAACTTAATGGCCCCTGGTGCAGCCGCTCCGCCAGCGATCCCCCGGTCATAAAGCGCATCACCAGGTACGGCTGCCCCTTTTCTTCGCCAAAGTCATATACAGGCACAATGGCCGGGTCGGCGAGCGCGGCGACAACTTTGGCTTCCCGTTCAAATCGCTTGCGAAAGGTAGGGTGATGCGACAACTCCACCGGCAGCAATTTAACAGCCACCTCTCGCTCAAAATGGGGATCATGCGCGAGATAAACCGTTGACATACCACCACGACCCAGTTCTGCTTGAATTCGATAACGGCCGATCGTTTCAGGTACCATCATTGCCAAAGTATAGAAAGCGGCTAAAGGGCAACAACGTAGAATTAGCGGCTTTTTCACGGAGAGGCAGGTAAACAGTACAGAAGTAAGGGGGGCGCTGGGCAAATGGCGTATGATTCCCGGCGTCACACGCCCATACGGTTTCCATGACCGATAACCCATTTGCCATACTTCAAAAATTAGACATGCTCTGTTATAATGGCTTTCGTACCTTATGTTGAATTGTAGCGATGGGGTGTGTAGAACAAATCGAGGAGGCATCATGCGAAAACCTGCAATAGTTGTAATATCCCTGTTGGTAATGGCGTTGTTAATAGCCGCGTGTGGGCAAATAGGCGGTGGTGGCAGCCAGACCACCGACCCCGAACTGGTGGTGGAAGTGATTCCGCCCACGCCTACAAACACAGCCACGCCAACGCCAACCCTGCCGGCTACCTTTACGCCCATTGCCATGGGCTATGGCGGCAGCCTGTATATTGTTGGTGGTACCCGGTCTGTGCATATTGTGCAGCCTGGGGAAACATTGGGCATTCTGGCAAAGCAGTATGGCGTCACGGTTGATGCCATTGCCAAAGCGAATCGGATTTCAAACTATAATCTGATTAAGGTTGGTCAGGTGTTATACATTCCCCCCTGTGAATGACCAACCGGAGCGAGCAGCAAAAAAGCCCACAGCTTGCTGTGGGCTTTTTATTTTAATGGGGGAAAGGGGAGCAACTACATGGTCAGCATGGGCAATGCTTCCTCTTCGGGCATTGGTTCCGGTTCTTCTTTATGGCGCAGCAGGATGTTATCATCCTGAATATCCAGGTAGACCGTTTCCCCGGCGACAAAAGTGCCGGCCAAGACAGCATCAGACAGGCGATCTTCCACTTCCATTTGAATGAGGCGGCGCAACGGCCGTGCCCCAAATTCCGCATCATACCCATGTTCGGCCAACCAGTCGCGGGCGGCATCGGTAGCCTCAATGGTCAATTCGTGGTCTATCAACCGATCATTCACCTCATTCAAGATGATGTCCACAATGCGGCGAATGTTTTCTTTGCTCAACTGCCGGAAAACGACAATGCTGTCTACCCGGTTGATAAATTCGGGCCGGAACTGCTTCTTTAACTGGTCTAGCAGCGTCTTTTGCATTTCCGCATATTGCTGATTGGCTTCGGCCACATCATCGCGGCGGAAAGAGAAGCCCAGATTTGGCCCGCGCTTGATGGTATCCGCGCCGACATTGGAAGTCATAATGATCATGGCGTTGCGGAAGTTAACCTTTTGCCCTTTGGCGTCTGACAGGTGCCCTTCTTCCATGATTTGCAGCAGCAGATTAAACGCTTCCGGGTGCGCCTTTTCAATTTCATCAAAGACGACAATGGAATACGGCCGTCGCCGCACCGCTTCCGTCAATTGCCCGGCGTCTTCATACCCCACATACCCCGGCGGCGAACCCACCAGCCGGGCCACGTTATGCCGTTCCATAAACTCAGACATGTCCAACTGCACCAGCGCTTCTTCGCTGCCAAACAGGAACATCGCCAGCGCCTTGGTCAATTCCGTTTTGCCCACCCCGGTCGGGCCGAGGAAGATGAAGGAACCAATGGGACGGTTGGGGTCTTTCAGCCCGGCGCGCGCCCGGCGCACCGCTTTGGAAATGGCTTCAATCGCTTCTTGCTGCCCCACAATGGATTTGCGCAGTTCTTCTTCCATGTGCAGCAGCCGTTCGGATTCTTCGTGGGTGAATTGATAGACGGGAATACCCGTCCACATGGCCAGCACTTCAGCGATGTCTTCGGCCGTTACGCTGACCGAGTATTCGCCTTCGGTATTGGCCCGCATCGTGTCTAGCTGGCGTTGCAGTTCTTCTTCGCGGGTGCGCAAATCTTCGGCATATTCATAACGGCCGTCTTCAATAGATTGCGTCCGTTCATCCCGAATTTCGCGCAGTTCATCATACGCTTCCCGAATATCGGCCACCTGCGGCACACGGTACATGCGCACGCGGGAGGCGCTCTCGTCAATCAGGTCAATCGCCTTGTCCGGCAAAAAGCGGTCGGTGACGTAACGGGTGGAAAGGTTAACGGCCGCTTCAATCGCTTCCTGGGTGATGAACAGGTTGTGATGCTGTTCATATGCCCCCTTAATCCCCTGCAAAATCTGGATGCTTTCTTCGGGGGAAGGTTCATCCACATAAATGGGCTGGAAGCGGCGTTCCAGCGCGGCGTCACTTTCTATATATTTGCGGTACTCTTCCAGGGTGGTGGCGCCGATGGTCTGCAACTCGCCCCGCGCCAGCGCCGGTTTGAGGATATTGGCCGCATCTACCGAACTGCCGGCCGACCCGGCCCCCACCAGCATATGCACTTCATCAATAAAGAGGATGGCGTCGCTGGATTTCAACTCTTCGATGACACGCTTGAGCCGTTCTTCAAACTGGCCCCGGTACATCGTCCCGGCTACCAGGCTGCCCACATCCAGTTGCAGCACGCGCTTGTTGTGCAGAATGTCCGGGACACGGCCGTCTACAATGCGTTGGGCCAACCCTTCGATAATGGCCGTCTTGCCCACCCCCGGTTCGCCAATGAGCGCCGGGTTGTTTTTGGTGCGCCGCGCCAATATCTGGATCACGCGCTCAATTTCCATGTTACGGCCGATGACCGGGTCCAACTTGTTTTCCTCGGCCATCGCCGTCAGGTCGGTGGCTAATTGATCCACCATGGGCGTCTTGCTCTTCTCTTTCTTGGTGGTAGAACCACCACGTTTAGCCGGGGCGGCGGCTTCCGTAGCTGCCACCGGGCTTTCCTTCAGCATTCGCCGTGTCTGGCGGCGGATTTGCTCTGGACTGATGCCGAACTTACGCAGCACATCAATGGCCAGCCCTTCATTTTGCCGCGCCAGACCCAGCAACAGATGTTCTGTGCTGATGTAATGCTGGCCCATGCGCCGGGCCTCTTCCACGGCCAATTCCAGCAGCCGTTTGGTGCTGGGCGAAAGTTCAATTTTGGTAAAGGGGGTACGGGTTCCTGGCCCGCCAGACAGACGCTCCACCATGGCCTGAACGCGAGCCGCGTCCAACCCTAATTCGCGCAACACCCGCCCGGCCACGCCCCCTTCTTCGCGCAGCAGGCCAATGAGCACATGCTCACTGCCAATATAGCTGTGATTTAAGCGTTCGGCTTCTTCTTGCGCCAGACTTAACACGCGGCGCGCGCGTTGTGTAAATCGTTCCCAGTTTTTTGAGTTCACCGGTGTTTACCTCGGTTTGGCTCGTCGGTCTTGGCCCGGTAATTGGTAATCGGTAATCGGTGGTTGGTCACCGTTCACTGTTTACTGATTACCGTTCACCAATGGCTGGTCACTGAGCAATGCCAGGTCAGACTCGACGAATTTTGCAGAGGCGACTTGCCTGATGCTCAGACCAAGCTGCCGCTGCTCCGCGTCAATACGAATAATACGAACCGATACTACCTGACCCACTTTCACAATGTCACGCGGATGGGTGACATGCGTTTCTGAAATTTCCGAAATGTGTATTAACCCCTCCAGTTGGTAATCATCATGCAGCCGGGCAAAAGCGCCATAGGGGGCCAGTTTGGTCAGCGTGGCGTCAAAAAGCTGCCCCACCTGGTAATGCTCATCAATGGTCGTCCAGGGATCAGGTTGCAATCTTTTCATGCTTAATGCCAGCCGTTCTTTCTCCTGGTCAATGGAAAGAACCTGGACTTTCACTTCCTGGCCTGTTTTTAGCAGTTCATTGGGGTTATTGATGCGCTTCCAGCTAATTTCGGAAAGATGAATCAGCCCTTCCAGCCCGCCAATGTCCACAAAAGCGCCAAAGTTAGCAATGTTAATGACACGGCCGGTAAATACATCCCCCTCTTTTATTTCCGAAAGCAATTTGGTTCGTTTGCCCTGGCGTATTTCGGTGGCGGCATCCTTTTCAGACAGGATGAGGCGATTTCTTTCCGCATCCACTTCTACCACCTTCACGGTAATCGGCTGTCCCACCGATTTTTGTAAAGCGCCTGGGCTTTGTTGCACCGCCTGTTGCCGCTCCCGGCTGAATTGGGATTTGGGCACAAAACCACGCAATTGCCCAATCTGCACCAGCAGCCCACCCTTATTGTGCCCGGCAATCTGCCCCTGACAGGCCTCTTTGGCGCGTAAGCAGTGTTCCATGTTTGACCAGTCCTGGTATTCCACTGCTTTTGTGAACGACACAATCAGGTTCCCCTGCTCGTCTTCCAGAGACACAACATAGACAAATACTTCGTTGCCAACGGCTAACCGGTCACGGGTATTGGCATCCAATGTCTGCACCTCTGCCATGGGAATGATGCCTTCTGACTTGGCGCCAATGTCCACCAATATCTCGTTATTCCGGTGTGCCACCACCCATCCTTTCCGGGTTTCCCCGGCTGCGGGCAGGTTAAAATCCTCACCCAACAAAAAATCCATGGGGTGGCTTGCTTCACTTTCTGTGTAGGTTAATTCATTAACCAAATTCTTTCTTCCCATCCTTTATAACATTGCACTTTTGTCTGGATTATACTGGGTTCAGGCATGTTGGCAATAACACAATTGGGCCGCTAATGAAGTTCATACGGCCGTGCGCGGCCCATGTGCGTGCCCCCAGGCGATAGGTTATTATTGGCCTTCATGTCACACCAGCAATGGTTGGGAAATCGGCCACACATCCGCGCCTTGTTGTGGGGGAGCGCCCTTTTTTTGGCCGCATTTTTGCCCCGCCTGGCGGCCATTGACCGCTACGTAACGCCAGATGAACTGGTCTGGGTGTTCCGGTCGGTTCAGTTCCGGCAGGCGCTGTTGGCCGGGCATTGGGCGGACACGCTCACTGCCGGGCATCCGGGGGTGACAACCACCTGGTTGGGGGCGCTGGCCGTGAGTGGGCAACTGCTTCTACGGCCGTCTGACCTGCCCACCTACCATTGGATCACCCACCTGGCCTGGTACGCCCCGGAAAATACGGCCATGCTGCCCCGACTTTATACCTTTTTAACCGGGGCGCGGCTGCTGGTGGCGGTGGTGAACAGCCTGGGGGTGGTGGCGGCTTTTGGGCTGGCGGGGCGGCTGTACGGCCGTACTCCCGCCCTGCTCATCACCCTCTTGCTCGCCTTTGACCCCTTTTTGGTGGGGCTGTCTGGCCTGCTGCACGTGGACGGCCTGCTAACCACCTTTACTACCCTGTCCTTGCTAACCCTGGCGCTGGCAATTACCGGCCACCGTCCGTATCGGTGGGCGGCGTTGTCGGGCGCGTTGGCGGCCCTGGCCATTCTCAGCAAAAGCCCGGCGCTGCTGCTGCCGCCGTTTGCGGCGCTTTTTATTTTTTTGTCAATGTTCACGGGTTCGGAAAACCCCCTGATGGTTCGGTTCAAACAGATGGTAGGCCAGGGTTTATCCTGGTTGGCCGCCTGTGTGCTGCTGTTGGCGGCCCTGTTCCCGGCGCTGTGGCTGTCGCCATGGGTGGTGGTGCAGCAATTAACCGGGACGTTTGGTGAACATGCGGCGGAGGCGTTACGGCCGTCTTACTTTCTGGGCCAGATCACTCCTGACCCCGGCCCGCTCTTTTACCCGCTCACCCTTGTCTTTCGCCTCAGCCCGGTGGTATTGTGTGGCCTCATCCTTGCCATTTTCCTTATCGCCCGCACCGTATGGCGCCGGTCTGAACGTGACCCCTGGCTCAGTCTGCCCACCTGGATTTTTATTCTCTGGCCGGTGTTGTTTGTCACGGCCGTGACCCAGGCCGCCCAGAAGTATGACCGCTATGCCCTGCCCGCCGTGCCTGCGCTGATTATTGTGGCTGTCCTCGGTTGGACGCATCTGCCCGTTTTGCAAAAGCGTTTGTCGGCGGTGGCCCTGGTATTGGCGAGTATTCAGGCGATCTGGCTGCTGTGGGTGATGCCATACCCCCTGACGGCGGCCAATCCATTGCTGGGCGGCACGGCCGTTGCCCGGCAGGTGATGGAACAGGATTGGGGCGAAGGCACAAGCGCCGCCGCCCGTTGGTTAGCCATCCAATCAGACGTTAGCGATAGCACGGCCGTCGCCGGCATGTCCCCCGCGCTGGCCCCCTTCTTCCCCGGTCACGTCCTGGCCTGGACGCCGGACAATCTGGCCCAGGCGGATTACTTCATTACCACGCTGGACAATGGCAATGGCCAACCAGAGCCGCCCGTTCCCGGCGCGGCGCCCATCCACACCATCCAACTCAATGGGCAGGATTGGGCCGTGATTTTCCGGGCAACGTCTACGGCCGTGCCCACCACCCCCACACCGCTATCCGCACCTGTTCGTTTTGGGGAGGCCATTTCCTTGCTGGCTGCTCAGGCGGAAGGGACGCCGACGGCCGTCAACGTGACTTTGCAATGGCAGTTGGCGCAGCCGGTGGACGGCCGTTACACCGTCAAACTCAGCCTGCGGGATGACACCGGTCAGTGGTGGGCCGGTCTGGAAACGCCGCTGCTGAATGATGTCTATTTTTACCCCGAACATTGGGACGCCGCCGAAACGCCCATTGTCCCTTACCGGCTGTCGCTGCCGCCCGGCCTGCCGCCGTCTGCCTATCAGGTGGAAGTAGCACTGTTTGACGCCGCCACACAGTCACAGCTGCCGCTGTTTGCCGCCAATGGCGCGTTTGTCGGCATGACCCAATCGGTGGGGCCGGTGCAAACCCGCTTGAGACCAGAACCCGCTTCCGCTACCCAATTTGGTTCCCCCGTTGCCCTGATGCAGGATTGGGGCAGCCTGCGCCTGTTGGCCGGGCGTGACTTTCCGCCCCGGTCGGTGGTGAATGGGGATAACCTGCTGCTAGATTTATTTTGGCGGGCTGACGATGCCTTGTCGCCCGGTTTGCAGGTGGAAGTAACTTTG
Source organism: Anaerolineae bacterium (assembly GCA_019637635.1). Lineage (GTDB taxonomy): Bacteria > Chloroflexota > Anaerolineae > Promineifilales > Promineifilaceae > CAADGU01. Next base: position 24,023 of record JAHBVI010000028.1, on the reverse strand, counting down.
GGAGACGTGACCGTCATCCAGCCGCTCAGCCGTTTTGATACCGGTAACTGGCGGCCCGGCGAGATCATCCATGAAAAAACGGCCGTACCCATTCCCGTAACCATGCCCGGCGGCGTGTATGAATTGGGGATACGGCCGTTGACCGCCGACGGTGAGCCATTGGGCGAAGCACACTCAGTTGGGCAGGTAGAGGTCATTGCCCTGGACAGGCAATTTACCCTGCCGCCGGATGTAGCCATGCGGCGGGATGACCGCTTTGGCGAGCAAATGATCTTCAAGGGGGCAGAAATACCCACCGGGGCATTAACCGCCGGGGAAACCATGAACCTGACGCTCTACTGGCAGGTGGCGCAAAAGTCGGATCACCTCCTCGCCACCTTTGTGCATTTGCTGGATGAAAACGGGCAACTGGTGGCCCAGTCTGACCAGTGGCCGGGCGGCCTGCCCGCCCATCTCTGGGCTGCCAGGCAGGTGATTACCGACGTTCACACCCTGACCCTGCCCGCCGACGCCCCCCCCGGCCCCTATCACCTGGCGATTGGCCTTTATTACCCGGCCAATGGCCTGCGCCTGCCCGCGTTTGATACGCACGGCCGTGCCTACCCCAACAACCAGATCACCCTCCCCCTGGAGGTTGAGCCGTGAGCCGTAAGCCGTGTACCGTGAACCGTAATCCGTATATCGTGAGCCGTAAGCCGTTTGCCGTAAACCATGGGCCAAAGTCCAAAGCCCGATTACGAATTACCGATTACGGATTACCGATTACGGATTACCGATTACGGATTACGCTTTACGCTCTTCTCCTCCTCGCCTTCACCCTGCGCCTGCACGGGCTGGAAAGCCAGAGCATCTGGTGGGATGAGGGCATCAGCCTTAATCTGGCCCGCTCCCCTTTACCGGCCATCCTGGCCGACCGGCTGAACAATATCCACCCGCCGCTCTACTTCATCCTGCTCAAAGGCTGGGTGGCGCTGACTGGCCTGAACGCCTTCAGCGCCCGCTACTTTTCCGTCCTCGCCAGCCTGCTGCAAGTGGCAGCCGTGTATGCCATCTGCCGCCGCTGGTTCCGTAAGCCGTATGCCGTAAACCGTAATCCGAAGCCCGAAGCCCGATTACCGATTACCGATACCGGATACCGGATACCGGATTACCGATTACGGACGACACCCCTGCTTGCCGCCTTCCTGGTCACCATCTCCCCCCTTTCTGTCATCTACGCTCAGGAAATACGGGTCTATGCCCTGCTGCCGCTGGCGACCCTGGCGTTGTTGGCGATCACCTGGGAGATTAGAGATTGGAGATTGGAGATTAACCGGGAATCTCCAATCTCCAATCTCCAATCTCCAATCACTTTCTGGCTCATTTTTGCTCTGGTCGAATGGTTCGCCCTGCATCTGCACTATGTGATGCTGTTCCCGGTGGTGTATGTGAGCGGCTGGCTGCTGCTGGCTTTCCTGAAAGAGCGGCGCTGGCGCGATTTGCGCCGCCTGGTGGTGACGCAGGTGGCGGTGGGGCTGGCCTGTTTGCCCTGGTTTGTGGCCGTGCTGCGCAACTGGACGGCCGTACAAGCCGAAGCCAACGCCGGTACCTACCTGGCCGAACCGGCCCCGCTCGATTTTCTGCTGCAACAGGTGTGGGTCTTTCACCACACCGGCCTGACCGGGGCGTTGGCCCGCCCCGGCGTCTGGGAATTGGCCGCGCTGTTGTTGGCGGTCACGGCCGTACTCACCCTCCTCCGCCTTGCCGTAAATCGTGATCTATATTCCGTAAACCGTGATCCGTATTCCGTGAACGGCGATCCGATCACGCATCACGCATCACGCATCACGGATCACGGATTACGAATTACGGATTACCGCCTCCCTCGCCTCCTCCTCCAATGGCTGCTGCCCCTCAGCGGGGCGCTGCTGGTGTGGACGGTGCGCTCCTTTTCCCATCCGCGCTACATCGCCTTTGCCGCCATTACCTTCATTCCCCTGGCGGCTTATCTGATGGCGCCCGGCGCGGCGGCGCGTAACCGGGCGCTGCGGGTGGTGGAGCGGCTGCTGGCGGTTGCCCTGTTTTTATTGCTGGTGATTTTGTCGCTGGTGGGGTTAAGGCTGTACTTTTTTGATCCGCAGATGGCGAAAGACGACATGCGCGGCGCGGCGGCCTATCTGGAAGAGACGCTCACGGCCGTTGACCTGATCATTGTGCCCGATGCCGGCTGGGCCTTTCCCTTTGAATATGAGGGTGACACGGCCGTTGTCATGCCCCACCTGTCTGACTCTGAAGGGGTATGGGCGCGGTTGGCGGAATGGACGGCCGTGCCCAATCGTCGTATTGCCCTGGTGTCGGCGGCGAGTGGACTGGCGCAGGGGCCGGCGGCAGTGCGTTTTGCTTTGGAACAGGCGGGGTCATTGCTGGAGACACGGCCGTTTGATGGCCTGCTGGTGCAAATTTACGAAATACACCAACCGGTCACGCCGCCGGTATGGACGCCGCTGGATATCTGGTTTGGCCCGCTGCAATTGACGGGCGTCTGGGTGGAACCGACCGCGGCGGCGGACACGGCCGTGACCCTGGCTTTGCGCTGGCAGATCAACCAACCGTCACCTGACCGCCACACGGCCGTATTGTCACTGCTAAACGCGGGCGGCCTGCCGCTGGTGCAGTGGGATGAGCTGTTGCTGGCGGGCGACGGCCGTCCTACCGACCTGTGGGCAGCCGGGCAGGTGGTGACGACCACCCACGTTTTGCCCTTGCCCTGGGGTACGCAGCCGCAGCCGGTGACATTGCGCCTGGGGGTGAACGGCCGTCAGCCGGATGGCGTCACTGGTCTGGTGGAAGCGCGCAACGCCGCCGGGCAGCCCCAGGGCGTGGCCGTGAACCTGCCGCAGGGAGTCGCCATACTACCGGCCAACCGACCCGGCGGTAATCCTTATGGCCTGTTGCCGGGCTTGCCTCGTTTGTCGGAAGCAGTGCCGGTGGCGGATGGGTTGTGGCTGACGGCCGTGGGTCAAGATCGCGGGCAGGTTGGCGGTGGGCAGGCGTTAAGGGTCAGCCTGGAATGGCAGGCCACATCACCGCTACCGGCCTGGCAGCCTGGTTTGCAGTTGGCGCAAAACGGGCAGGTTTTGGCGGAAATCCCCGTTTTGGCCCAATTTCCGACCGACCAATGGCGGGCGGGTGAGGTGGTGTTGGAACATCATGCGCTGGCAGTTCCGGCGGGGGTGGAAAGGGGTACGGCCGTGCTGCTTTTAATGCTAGATGGGCAACAAATCCCCATCGGACAGGTGGAAATCATCCCGTCTGATCACAATTTTGTACCGCCCATCCTCCAGACGCCGTTGGACGCCACCTTTGGTGAAGTGGCGCGGCTGGTCGGCTTTGATGCACCTACCCAGGTGATGGCCGGTGAGCCAATCCCGCTGACGCTGTACTGGCAGGCGGTGGGCGAGGATGTGCCGGTGGCTTATACGGTGTTTGTGCATTTGCTGGCGGCAGACGGCCGTCTCATCGGCCAACATGACGCCCCGCCCGCCACCGGCGAACGCCCCACCACTGGCTGGATAAGCGGCGAATACATCACCGACCCGCACACCATCACCTTCCGCGAACCGGATTACACCGGCCCGGCGCAAATCGCCGTTGGCCTGTACGATCCGGCCACCGGTACGCGGCTGATACTGGTGGGTGGGGCGGATCGCGTGGTGCTGCCGGGGATTGTGGAAGTGAGCGGTGGGCAGTGAGCGGTGGGCAGTGAGCGGTGGGCAGTGAGCGGTGGGCAGTGAGCGGTGGGTAGTGAGCGGTGGGCAGTGAGCGGTGGGTAGTGAGCAGTATGCAGGGTGATCCGCGAAGGGGTGCGAAGGATTTTTTGATGTACATTGAGAGTGTATCTACAAACAAACATTTTATCCTGTCATTCCGAGCGAAGTCTTCGGAGCGAGGAATCTCGCCTTAAAATCCGTGAGAATCCGCTATATCCGTTTCATCCGTGATTCTATTTCTTGAGGTATGTTGAGAGCGACGTTTGAGGGGCAAAACCGGTGGGTGTATGTGGTGTTAACGGCCGTGCTGCTGGCGACGGTGCTGGTGTATGCCGCCTCGCTGGCGTTTGGTTTCATCTGGGATGATCCGCTCTGGTTTGGGCACGCGCTGGGCAAGGCGTGGTGGCAAACGCTGCTGCCCAATGCCGATTTCCAGTTTTACCGCCCGCTGACGATGCTCTATTTCTGGTTGTTCCGGCGCGCCGATGGCACGTTTGCCATTGAAGCGGCGCATGGTTTCCAGTTGGGTTTTCATTTGCTCAATGTGGCGATGGCCTTTGCCATTGGCCGCCGCCTGGGGTTGGGGCGGGGTGTGGCGGTAGCAACGGCGGCGCTGTTCGCCTTTTACCCGATAGCCTACCAGGCGGTGGCCTGGGCCGCGCCGCAGCAGCCGCTCACGGCCGTGTGGCAAAACGCTGCCTGGTTGGGTTATTTCTGGGCACGGCCGTTACCTCCCCACACTCCGCCGCGCCAGTCCCGTTGGGGGTTGGTCGGCAGTCTTTTCTTTTTTGTATTGGCGCTGACCACGCAGGAGAGCAGCGTTACCGTTGCCGTTGTGCCATTGTTTTATGAACTGCTGCTGCGGCGCTCGTGGACGGGTGGGCGTTTATCAGCAATGCCTGCCGAAAATGGCTACCACAGAGACACAGAGGCGCAGAGTTCAAAGAGAAACCCCTTCGCGTTCTTTGCGTCCTTCGCGGATTGGGTACGGCCGTATGCCTGGACGCTGGTTTATCCGCTGTTGGCAGTTGGGTACGGGCTGGTCTGGCTGGCTGTGCCGCGCAAGGCGGGTATTACCGGCGCGTTTTTTGACGGCCGTAATCTGGCCTACGTGCTGCAAGGGTTTGCCTTCCCACTGTTTGGGCGGCCACAAAGGTACGCGCCGGACGCCGTGTGGAGTGAATGGGTGGTGGCGGCGGTGGCGCTGGCCGGTTTGCTGGCGCTGCTGGCGCTGGCGGTCTGGCGGGGTCGGGGTCGGGTGGCGTTGTTTGGCCTGGCCTGGGCGCTGGCGGCGGTGCTGCCCATGCTGGTGGGCCTGAGTTTTGCCTATGTGGCGCTGGCGGCGCGGCTGCTCTATGCGCCAGCGTTGGGCGTTTGCCTGCTGTGGGCCTGCGCCTTGTGGCCGCGAACGGGGGAGCGGCGCTGGGTGCAGGTGGGCAGCGTGCTGGCGATTGGCCTGATTTTGCTGCAAAGTGTGTGGCTGCTGCGCCAGTTTGAAGCGGTGTGGCGGCAGGGAACCGACCATTTGCGGACGGCGGTGGCGGTATTGGATGCAGGGGGCGACGGCCGTTACCTGTTCCTCAACTTCCCCGACCGCTATGCCCCCATCAGGCCGCCTTACCCGGTGGGTTATTGGGGGCTGACGCTGGCGCCGGTGGTGGTGGAGTTGGCCGATTTTCAGCGGGTGTGGACGGGCGGCCGGTCCGAATCGCTATCTCAGGCGATGCCCTGGCTGGATCAGGCGGAACGGGAAAATGGCGATTACCGGGTGGATATGCGCGGCGTGATTATCCAGCCAGATGAATTGGCGGCGTTGGCGGCTGATGTGGATGGGGTGTATGTGTCGCGCTATGGGGCGGACGGCCGTTGGCAGTTGTCCTATGCGGGCCGGCTAGAACCAGGCACGGCCGTTGGTTGCCCCTTTGCCCCAATCGGCGCGGACATTTGTTTGCACGAAGCACAGGTGGTGGAGACGGCTGAGGGGATGGAGGTGACGCTAGTCTGGTCTACGGCCGTGCCCTTGCCGCCGCACCTGACCATTTTTGCCCATCTGGGCCAGCCCGGTCAGCCGCCCATTGCCCAGGCGGACGGCGATACCTGGCGCGGCGCGCTGCCGCTGGCGAATTGGCCGCCCGATACGCTCATCGTCGAACAGCGCACCCTGCCCCTCCCGGCGCAGGAGGGTCTGACCTTGCAAGTTGGCGTCTATAACTGGGTGGATGGGCAGCGCGTGGGGGAGGTGGAGGTGAGCAGGTGAGGGGGTGATAGGGTGAGCAGTGAGCGGTGAGCGGTGATTTAATCTCCAATCTCCAATCTCTAATCCTCTCTTTCATAAACAATCGCCTGAATCTGCAACGGCGTCTGCCCGTGTACGGGGATGGCAAACGGGCGGCGGCTCATTTCGTCGAAGCCGTTTTCGATGACGGCCGTGTATTCCGGCCAGGCAGGCGTGCCCCAGGGGCCGCCTTCCAGCACAACGATGTACGCAGCCTGGCTTTCTGTTAATTGCTGGCGGAAGCGGGCCAGGTTTTCCGGCGTGGCCGTGGAGAGCACAGCCGAGGGAACGGGCCAGGTAGTCTGGTTGCTTGTTGCCAGCCGCCAGGTCAGGGCCGGGGCGCTGAATTGGTCCCAGGGGTTGACAAGGAAAAAGCGGGCGTGGGGTGGGATTTCGCTTTGCAACCAGTCCGCCAGGTCATTTAAGGCAGGATGGGTTTCGTATTCTACTTCCAGGGCGGCCTCAAACTGGCGGAAGCGGTCGGGCAGCGTGTGGGTGCTTTGCCAGGCTGCCAGCAGCAGCAGCCCGGCGACGGTGAGGATGGCGGTGCGCTGCCAGGTGGGGGTTTGCGGCCAATGATGGCGGGTGATGTCGAGCAGGTGGGTAAGCATCACGGCCGTGAGCAGATGCAGCGCGGGCACAAAGGTGGCAATAAAGCGGGGGTTGAAGGGGTGGTTGATGAACATGATCAGCGCCATGCCGCCCAGAAAATAGAGCAGCAGCAGCCGGATACCGGGGTTGTGCCAGTTGGCAGCTGCCCACATCAACCCGGCCAGGTTGACCAGGGCAAAGAGGGGGGTGGGCGTTTCAAACCGCGCCAGGCTGAAAGGGTAATAAACCAGGCCGCGCCAGGAGAGCCAGGCGGCGTCTCCGGCCAATGGTTGGGCGTAGTCTACCGCGCCGCTCAGGCTGCCAGGGCGAGCCAGCCAGAGCAGAAGTATGAGTGCCAGGGGGCCGAAGAGCCATAACCAACGTTGCCAGCGTAATCCGTGATCCGTCATCTGTGATGCGTGGGTGGTGATGCGTGATGCCTGACGGAATGTGCTGGCAGCAAGGGTAAGTTCAGTCAGGGCAACGGCCGTCACCGTCACCGCGCCGTAGGTGTATTTGGTGAGGACGGTGAGGGTGAGCAGCAGGCTGGTGAGGAGGAGGCGGGTGGGGGACGGCCGTTTGAGTACACGCAAATAGGCCCACAAGGCCAGCATACTGATGAGCAGCCCCGGCGTTTCCAGCATCACCAGCGCTCCGTTGACCAGCAGGGAATACATACTCAGGGTGAGGGCGGCGGTAATGAGGCCGCTGAGCCAGCCATGTTTTTCGTCAATTTCCAGGCAGATGGCGTAGAGGACGGGGATTACCAGGAAGAGGGAGATGGCGCTAAAGAGGCGGGCGGTCACGGCTGTGCCGCCAAAAAACAAAAACAGCAGCGCCTTGAGCCAGGTAAGACCCGGTGGGTAAAAGTTCTGGGCCGCCAGAAGTTGAGCGAAACCATCCAGGTCACCCGCGCCCAGCGCCAGCGCCATTTGCTGCGCGGGCAGGGCGTGGTTGGCTTCGTCAGCGTCGAAGGGGTACTGTTGGAAGACCAGGATGTGGCGAATGAGGAAGAGGAGGACGGCCGTGTCCAACACCAGCACAAGCAGCAGCCCCAGCCAGGCGCGACGGCGGGCGGCAGGGGATGGGGTGGTGGGTGCTGGGGGGGCAGGCATGACCCGTTATTGTGGCGCAGTTTGGAGGAGGGGGCAACCGGGCAAAGATTGGTTCAATCGGCCAGATTGAACCAATGACAGCGGGAACAAGAGGTGGGGCGCTTGACGGCCGTGTCAGGCGCGTATGTAGCGCAGGTGGGTAGCCAGTGGTGAGTGCAGCACATTGTCAATCTGGTAGCCCGGTACAGAGTCACCGATATTCTCAAACAGGCGGCGTCCGCCACCAAAGAACACAGGCGCCAGAGCAATCTCGATCTCATCAATGACCCCGATATTCAGATATTGTTGGATGACGTTCGCTCCCCCGGCAATGCGAATATCGCGCTCGCCTGCGGAGGCGCGTGCCTGTTCCAGGGCGCTCTCAATCCCATCATTCACAAAATAAAAGGTGGTACCGCCCGGACGCGGCCAGGGTTCACGTTTTTCATGGGTGAGTACATACACGGCCGTGTGAAACGGTGCTTCTTCTGGCCACCCCCGTTCGCCACCCTCGAACATTCGCTTCCCCATGATGTTGGCTCCGATGCGTTCGGTGGTTCGCTTGACCATGTCGTTCACCGGCCCCGTGTCGCCACCTGGCCCCAACTTCAGATTGTCGCGGAATTGTTGCAGGTTAAAGACCCAGCCCATCAACGCCCCCCACTTGGCGGCCCAATTCTTATAATCAGGATTGTCCCAATTATCCAGAGTCATCCCTTCCGGGGCCATATAACCATCCAGGCTCAGACTGATGTTGACAAACACTTTGCTCATATTGCTCCTTTGGTATGAGTGCCTGATGGATCATCAGGCAACGCTGCTGATTTCCAGACATACGTGACAGCATGTTGCTTCCATATTCCGTATCCCTTTCTACGCAAGGCAAGTTTACAAGCAACTTTGTGGGGGATCAAGAGGTGGGGGAGGGTGGACGGCCGTCTCCCTATCTCACTCGTGCGCGCCCTTCGGGCTGTTCATACTGGCTGCTGTCCTTGCCATAGGCCACACCCACTCCGGTCAGTGATCGTTTGTTATGGATTGCCCTTATTCCCTTTGCTGTAAGTGTTGGCGTATATAATCTGGCTGGAAAAATGATCAGCCATAACCGATAAGGATGAATGTGATGAGTACAAAAGAGTTGTTGCTTTCCAAAATTGAAACGATGAGCCAGGCAGAATTGGAGGAGCTATACACGATGGTTACTGCATTTTTACAAAGCAAACAAAGCAAACCATCGGAATCCACCTTTCTGGAACGATTGAGCCAGATTCAAATAGACGGCCCCGAAGATTTTGCCGAAAACATTGATCTTTATCTCAATGGAGAAAAGCAAATTGTCCCTACTGTTCATTGATACCGCCTTTGTGATTGCCTTGGTCAATACTCGTGACAAATATCACACTCAGGCGCAACGATTGGCAAAGCAGTATGCCAGCCATCTGTTTCTGGTGACGGATGCTGTCTTGCTAGAGGTAGGTAACGCCCTGGCAAAACATTTCCGGCCAGAAGTAGTGGCTATCATCGAGTAATTTTTGAGTGCGCCAGAGGTTGAGATTGTCCATTTGACGCCACAGCGATTTGCGGCGGCTTTTGCGTTTTATAAGAAGTATGTGGACAAAGAGTGGGGATTGGTTGATTGTATTTCTTTTGTGGTGATGCAGGAACGGGGGATTCAGGAGGCGCTGACGCCTGATCATCATTTTACACAGGCTGGCTTTACGGCCGTGATGAAAGCTAATGCGTAAAAACCTGTGTCAGGTGGCTACTTTTTGCGACCAATCCATCTGCCTACCCTCTCACGATACAACTGATATTCTTCACCGAACCTGTCAAGGAGATACCGCTCTTCCGGCACAATCAGTATGGTGTGGCAGGCGATAAGGGCTGGGAGAAGAAGAACAATCAGCCAGGGCAGGTTGAGAACCAGGGCGACACCAACCAGAAATACAATCCCACCCAGATAGAGAGGATTCCTGGAGAAAGAGAAAACACCGGTAGTAACGATTTTGAGCGTGGGCTGTCCGGGATCAGTGGGTTGACCATATTTGCGCAACTCGCGCCGTGCTTGCGCTACGAGTATCCCGCCCAGAATCAGGAGGGCGATCCCTATGGAGATGAAAACCGGCGTGAGATGCCCGCGCGGGAGCGAGAAAGGCACAAGCAATTGCAGTGCGATAGCGATGAGGAGGGGTATGCCAAAGACGACCTCAAAAATCTGCCATCTTGCCTTATGAGCAGCCTTGTTTGTCATTTGATCAATCGTTGTGCCGGGGCAACGGCCGTTCCCCTGAACCGAATTCCCGCTTTACCCTGGCAAGGTGGCAACGCCAAGCTGCCGCAGCAGCCCCAGCAAATCCCGCTGATTCCAGCGCCCGATGATCTTGCTATCGCCGATTTGGAAGATGTCCACACCGGTGAAAGTGACCTCCTTGCCTGTTGGCGGGATGCTGCCCATGAAAGTTCCTTTATGGGTGGCGCGAACCGTGACCCTGGCGACCACTTTGTCGCCCTCGGCGATCAACTCCTCGATGGTGATGCGTAAATCAGGAAATGCCGAAGCCAGCCCGCTGACAAATTGCTTGAAACCCTCAATGCCAGAACCGGCCGGGTTTCCATGTTCAATATAATCATGGGCCATTAACTCATTTGCCAGTGCCAGGTTCCCGCCATTGACCACCTCACTATAAAATCGTTCAACGATGGATTTGTTTTCACGTAACATCCGATACTTCCTTATTGCGTTCGCTGCAGGGTTTATTCAGACAGGTTGAACAAATGGCAGCGGTATCAAGCGATAGCCAGCAAAAACGCCGACCCTGAAGACGGCTTTGAAATCTTTTCAGGGTGGGGCACGGCCGTTTTGTACTGCAAATAGTGGATAAATTCACTCAGTTCAGGCAACACCTCATCCGGCAATTCATCAATTGCCCGGCTCAATTTCTGGCGTATGTAAATGGTTGAGTCCATCGTTCACATCCTTTATTGACAAGGCCAGTTTATCGGGAAGAGGGGAGAAGTCAATTGAGGGAGGAAAAGATTGGTTCAATCTGCCAGATTGAACCAATCTGAGAGGGATTAAGAGGTGGGGGCGGTGGACGGCCGTTGCCCAATCTCACTCGTGCGCGTCCCCCCGGCCTGCTCAAACTGGCTGCTGTCTTTGCCATAAGCCACACCCTGTTCCTCATTCCTCATACCAATGCCAGCAGCACGAGTCTGTACCAAACACTGCCTCCATCTCTACTGGCTCATCCCCATTCAAGTTATTCAAAAATACATGACCAGAATCTCTCCAGAGAATATGTTGGCCGTCTGGTGACCAGTGGGGAGGCCACGACGTTTCTTGAGCTACTTGAGCCAGTTCAATAAATTCTCCTGTTGCCAGATTAAGGTCAAATAGCGAGGCATAGTCAGAAACTCGAAGATGATCGCCAAAAAGCCAAACCCCGCCAACATAGCCCATCTCCATAGCAGGGATAGTTTCTTGCAGGAATGCTGTTAGGTCATTTCCCTCGTTTATTTTCCATATCCGTGCTTCACCGGACGCTCGATAATGTAGCAATGTGGTTTTATCGAGCCAGACGGCCCCATCGCTTACAGCCCCGATACCAGAATCAGGAATCTCAATAAGGTGATTGGTGCCGCGCTCTATGACACGAAATTCTCCATATTCGTAAAAGTATTCTTCAGCGAGTAGATAATGACCGTCTGGAGACCATTCCCATGGTATGAATTTTGTAAATACCGTATCAGGTTCTTCATCCCAATATGCTGGATTAGGCGAGGCAAACAAGAATGTATTTGTGCTCGGAGCGATAGCCACAAAAGGTTCAATCGGATTGGCGCTCAGGTCTGCTACCCATATGCCATCGCGATCACTCCAGCTTATTTCATTCTCTGTCGGCCAGGTTAGTTGGTCATAAGGCCAGTTCCAACCATTGCCAGGAGCTACGGTTAGAACTGGTGAACTGACAGTGACTTGTTGATCCTCAACGATAATTTCGTGAACGGTGAGCGTGACGGAATCACGCGAATCGCCGGACATATATGCCAGCCAACGGCCGTTTGGCGAAATTGAAGTGGATGGTTCAAATGGCCCAACCCCGGCTAATGGCGTTGTTGAGGTTCTGAACAGTTCATACTCTGATTGGGTAGGAATGTGAAACACGATCAGGGCATAATCCTGCTCGGGTGTAAGCTCCCGCAGAAACACAGCAATATCGGCTGAATAAGTAATATCACCAGTCACATTTTCTACCAGAGTTTTGACTTCACCGGTTTGGGGAATCCATTGCTGCAAGGCGTCATCCCGCACAAAGAGGACGGAAGCAGAAGGCAGCACGGCCGTCGGCGTGGCAGTTGGTGTGGGTGTGTCTGTGGCGGTAGGGTAAGGGGTGGGCGGTACGGCCGTAGGCGTGGCTGTCGGTGTGGGTGAGGCTACCGAAGTAGCTGTGTCCATTGCCAAAACCGTCGCCGTCAAGGTCGGGCGCGCTGTGACCTCGATTGTTTCCAGATCGGGCTGGCAGGCTGCTAGAAAGAGGATGCAAATGGAGAAAAGCAGGGCTTTGGTAGTCATATAAAAAGTGTAGGGCAAGTTGGACAGACTTGCCCTACGAACACTCTTCATCTTCTCTTCACACCTTTGTCGTTTCTAGTTTTTGTCTTGCTTCAGCCTGTGCTACTGCGACGATGTGTAAGGGCGGGACAGGCGGGTGGGGCCTTTGCCACGAAGAATTGTCTTGTTTCCCGCCTGTCTCGCCCTGTTTTGGCCGGGCGCGGCAAGATGGGGTGAGACGGCGCGGGATGATGTTCTTCGTTGCGACCAGATTTTGGCCGCGCTGTCCTACCCCTACCACTCAGGGCGGTTTAGGACAGCCCCACCACCTTGCCTGTTTCCAGGTCAATATCAATCTCGTAATTCACGGCCGTATCCGTAATCCCGGCATCGTATTCACCGCCCCCGGCAGCGGGTAGAGAATATCTGCCGTGAGTCTGGCGGCAAAATCACCCAATTTCATGGGCAAATTATACCTGTTGCCTGCCGCCTGGGTCATGTTAAAATGCTACCATGTAGGGCATTCCAGGAGAAAAACATGCTTAAGCTCAAAGAACTAAACGTTCAATATATTACCAATGAATCCGGTGAACGCAGCGGCGTCATTCTTTCCATTGAGGATTTTGAAGCCTTGTTGGAAGATTTGGAAGACATGGCGCTGGTTGTCGAGCGCCAGCATGAACCAACTATTTCCCATGCCGAATTGAAGGCCGAACTAAAACGAGATGGACTTCTATCAGATTGAGTGGAAACATTCCGCGCAAAAAGAGTTAAGGAAATTGCCGGCGGAAACGATCCAAAAAATCATGGAAGCCGTTGACACACTGAGTGAAAATCCATTTCCTCCTGGTTGCCGCAAACTGGTTGGTTCAGACCAGACCTGGCGCATCCGCATTGGTCATTATCGAGTGATCTACAACGTGTTTTCGGCCACCTTGGTTATTGAAATCGTTCGTGTCGCCCATCGAAAAGACGCCTATCGTAATTAGAACCCTCTCTGGCTATGCATTGTAGGGGACACCTTTGTGGCAAGCCCGGATAGGGCAGGCACAAGGCCTGCCCCTATCGAATCATGGCGGTTTAGGACAGACCCACCACCTTGCCCGTTTCCAGGTCAATGTCAATCTCGTAATACACCGGCCGTATCGGTAATCCCGGCATCGTACTCATCGCCCCCAGCAACGGGTAGAGGAAACCGGCCCCCACGCTGGCACGGATGTCACGCACGGGGATGATGAAACCAGACGGCCGTCCCTTCAAGTTCGGGTCGTGGCTCAGGCTCAGGTGCGTCTTCGCCATGCAAATGGGCAGCTTGTCAAAGCCATTGCGCGTGTACAGGGCAATCTTCTCCTCCGCCTCCGGCAGATATTCCACGCCATCCGCGCCGTACATCTGCTTCGCAATCGTCTCAATTTTGGCCTTGATGCTCTCCTCCACCGGGTAGAGGAAGCGGAAGTTGGAAGGCTTGTTGCAGGCAGCCATGATGGCCTTGCCCAGTTCAATTGAACCCGCGCCGCCGTCGGCCCAATGGTTGCTCATCACGGCATCCTCGGCCCCGGCCGCTTTGGCCGCCTGGCGCACCAGTTCCACCTCCGCGTCGGTGTCGTCCTTGAAACGGTTGATCGCCACCACCACCGGCACACCAAAACCAACCGCATTTTCCACATGCTTCACCAGATTGGTGCAGCCCGCGGCCAGCAGTTCCAGATTTTCTTCGGTGTATTCTGGGGCTAACGGCGCGCCGGCCACCACCTTTGGCCCACCGCCATGCATCTTCAGGGCGCGAATGGTGGCGACCAGCACCACGCAGTTGGGAATCAGCCCACTGTAGCGGCACTTGATATTGAAGAACTTCTCCATACCAATATCCGCACCAAAACCCGCCTCCGTCAGCACATAGCCATCCGGCCCCACCAGTTTCAGGGCAATCTGGTCGGCCACAATGGAGGAGTTGCCATGCGCGATGTTGGCAAACGGCCCGGCATGGACAAAGGCGGGCGTGCCCTCCAATGTTTGCATCAGGTTGGGCATGATGGCGTCCTTCATCAACACCGTCAGCGCCCCGCCCACGCCCAGATCATCGGCCGTGATCGGTTCACCCTGTTTGTTCACGCCAATCACCATCCGCCCTAGCCGTTCGCGCATGTCGCCCAGGCCGGTGGTTAGGGCCAGGATGGCCATGATCTCACTGGCGACGGTGATGTCATACCCCGTCTCGCGCTGGAACTTTTCCTGTGGCCCTTTGCCAATGGTAATGCCGCGCAGGTAGCGGTCGTTGGTGTCCGTCACCCGCCGCCAGGTAATGGAGTCGAGGTCAATGTTCAGGCGCACAAAGCGGGTAATTTCCTCCGGTGTCAGATCGTTCGGGTCCGTTTTATCAATACCCAACTTTTTCAACCGCCGCAACATCACCGGAGCAAAACGGCGTTTGCCGTTTTTATCCGCCGGACAAAGACGATTCCACAACGTTTCATCAGAAGCCGTCTGTTCATGGTGCAGCCGCGTATCAATAGCCGCCGCCAGCAGGTTATTGGCCGCCGTAATCGCATGAATATCGCCCGTCAAATGCAGGTTAAACTCCTCCATGGGGATGATCTGGCTGTAGCCGCCGCCGGCCGCGCCACCCTTGATGCCAAACGTTGGCCCCTGGCTGGGCTGGCGAATGCAGGTGATCACCTTCTGGCCCAGATGCGCCCCCAACGCCTGACTCACACCGACGGTGGTGGTGGTTTTGCCTTCGCCCAATGGCGTGGGGGTGATGGCGGTGACGACGATGTATTTGCCGTTAGGCCGGTCGGCCAGCCGGTCCCGCACAGAGAGGCGCACTTTGGCTTTGTCACGGCCGTAGGGCACCAACTCCTCCGCTAAAATACCCACTTCCTCGGCAATCTGGCTAATGGGCAATGGCTCTTGCGCCTGAGCAATTTCAATATCACTCGGCACGGGTCGCAGTAAGTTTTGTAATTTGTGGGGCATAGCAGGTCTCCTTTAATTGATAATGGTCAATGGTCAATGGTCAGTTGATAATTGACCATTGACTGTTGACGATGTTTCTGGTGTTTGTATTCTCGATCGGTTGCATCGGGGAGGTGGCAGGTGATGTTGAGGACGATATTACAAACGCCCTATGGTGGCGCGTGTTGTTAAGGTTTCTTTGACGGCCGTCACGTCCTGAGCGATGGTTTTACTGACCATATAGTAGCAAAAGGCGGTGGGAATGACGACTAACTGGAAGAGGGCCAGGGTGATGGCGTAGTTGTTGGGGGCGGGCGCTGCCAGCCGGTCTAGCAGCCCCCCGGCGATGCCCACGCTGAGGGCGCTGCCCACAGCACGGGTGAGGCGGCTGAGGCCAATCACCGTGCCCCGATGCTCCGGCAGGTTGGCGTCGGTCATCATGGCCGCCCAGTTGGGCGCGTCTACGGCCTGGAAGATGAGGGCCAGCGTGGCCGCCAGGAAGGCCAGCAGCACCCAGGGATTGGTAAATAAACTGAGCAGAATGTGCCCGGCGATTTGCAACATCGTGGCGTTTGGCGGCAAATTGAGATTTTGCAGGGGGATGAAATAAAGCAGGACGAAGAAGGGGATAGCCGCCAGCAGCCCACCCATCACCAGCAGCGCCCGGCCACGCGGGTTACGTTTTTGCCATTTGTCGCCCAGATAGCCAGAGAGTACGGCCGTGAACGCCCCCAGGCTAAACAGGGCCACAAACATATTCCCGGCAATGGTCGCCGTTTCCAGACCGTAGCCGTCGGCCTGGACGCGGGCAATGGCCCAGCGGGGAATCCACAGCGTGGAGCCATAGGCCAGGGCAAAGGTGAAGCTGGCGGCTAACAGCCAGCGGGTGCTGCCCTGGCGCAGCATGGGCAGCAGTTCGTCGCGGCGGATGCGATACTCATAACGCTGACCAGAAGCAAAAACGGCCGCCAGTTCCGGCTCGGCCTGGCCCCGTTGGGGTTCCCAGGTGAACAGGTAGAGGAAGGCGAACAAAAAGCCCAGCCCGGCAATAAATAAGAAAGGCAAACGCCAATCCCCTGCACCCATGACGCCCGCCAGCAACGACCCCAATGAGCCGCCGACGCCCTGGGAGATGCTCCAAAACGCCAGCGCCAGGCCGCGCCGCGCCGCCGGCACCAGGTCGCTGACGACGCTAAAACCAACCGAGGCGATGCCACCCACGCCCACGGCCGTGACCATCTGCCACCAAAAAAATTGGGCATACGACCTGGCAAGGGCAGTGAGTATCATGGCCCCCGCCCAGAGCAAGGTGCTGAAAAAGAGCAGCGGTTTGCGCCGCTGCTGGTCGCCGCGATAGCCCCAGAAGATGGCAGCAATGGCCACGACAAAGAGGTACACGGCCGTGACCAACCCCATGGACCCTTCCGTCGCCTCCAGATCACGGGCAATGATGGCATACAGCGGCGGCAAAACGCCCGCCGCCGCATTGTCTAACGAGGCCAGAATGATGAAGACGGTGAGGGTGAAGAGGGTTTTGATGGTGAGAGGGAGACAGTGAGCAGTGGGCAGTCAGCAGTGAGCAGTTGTGCTTACTGCCCACTGCTCACTGCTGACTGATTCAAGAGCGTCGTTTGATGAGGAAAACGGCCGTGCCTGCTACCAAAAGCAGCGCCGCCCCCACCAGGAGCAGCCCGGAATAATCGGTTCCGGTGGCGTCAACGGTGGCATCAACCGGTGTGGGGGGGATGGTGGGCTGGGGCACGGCGGCGATGCTGGTGGGCAGCACAATGGCAGTGGCGGTAGCGGTAGGGGTGACGGCTTCGCTCAGAACGCTGGTCTGGGTGGTGGTTTCGGTGGTGGCGGCAGGATAGGCGTCGCTGGCGGCGGCCAACGGAGCGACGACAATGGCCTCGCTGGCTGGCGATGTTTCGGTAGCGGTGGGAGTGGCTGTGGCGGTGGCCGGGGTGGCGCAGAGGGGTGGTGTTGTTGGCTGCCAGGGTGCGCCCGGCGTCACCGTGGCGCCATCGAGCGGCGGCGCGGCTACAATGGGTACGGCCGTTGTATTTCCCTGCACCTCTACCACGGCGTCGGCGACCCAGCCGGTTTGCCGCTCATTCAATTGGATAAGCCACCAGGGGGCGCTGGCGTCCCGGCCAACGATGGGGCGCACTTCGCGGAAAAGCAGGCTGCCGATGACAGGGTAGCGGGTGTCTGGCCCACTACGCACGTTAATGAGGTTGGCGTTAAGGGCCAGGATGGTTGGTTGGGTGGAGCAGGGCACGGCCGTGGGGTAAAAGGCGCTTTCGGTGGTGGCTTCGGCGCCGGTTTCGCCCGCAGGTGTGGCGGTGGCTGCGCCTGGTGGCGGTGGGCTGTCACCGGGTGGCGGTGTGGATACGATGGTGGTGGGCAGCGCCGTTGGCGTTTGGGGGCCAGGCGTTGGTGTGCGTGTGGGGATGGTTGGCACCTGGGCGGCCACAGAGGCGGTCATAAAAATGACCATGATGACCAAAACGGAAAATAGCAGTGCTGCTGAAAATAACAACTTCTTCTTCATCGAATCTCCTGAATCAAGCCAATGGCATTGGCCGGTTCAGTATAACCCAATCAGGGCGCGGCTTCAATTATTGGGCAGCGTATAGTTCACAACCAGAGTAGTTATGGTGTCATTTTCCGCTGTAAATGTGACCTGATTGCCCGCATAGGCGCCTTCGGGTGTGGTGGAGAGCAACTGTGCGCCGGGGGGTAGTGTGACTGTGATCTGGAAGGTTTGGGAACGGGCGCCGGCCTGGGGGCGCAGGGTAAGCTGGTAGGTTTGTTCACGGCCGTCGCCCTTCACCACCACCGGCAGCGAATAATTGAGCGATACGGCGACCGTTTCCTGCTGCGGCACCAGGATGAAGTTGGCAAAGGTGGACCAACCGGCAAACTCATTCACTGTTTGCGCCGGGCCGCTCCAACCCTGGTGGGCTACAGCCAATGTTTCCAACGGCACCGTATGGCTGCTGGAATTATTAAGGGTGCTGTCACCCGGAGCATAGACGCGCAAATAATTCCAGTAACATTCGTCGGCCAGTTCTTGATAAGCGGGGGCGCGGCCATAATCAATCAGGGTATCCTGGTAGCAGCCGGTTTCTTCCGGGTCTGGTGGGGCGCTGTTGGTGTAGTGAATGGTCAGGGCGGCGTCGGCACGGCCGTCGGCGCGCAAACGAACGTTGTAATCCAATGACCGCGCCACGTGCATATTGACTTTGTTGTAACCCATGTTGCTGTCTATGACGCTGAGGAAATCCTGACCGGTGGGGTTTTCCAGACGGCCGTCCCAATTGAGCTTGTCAAACAGTGCCATCTGCGCCGGATCGCGCATATAAATTTGCAGATGGCCGGTTTTGGCCGCGGTGTGCAGCGATTGAGCCAGGGTGAGCGGGTCTATCTCTCCCAGACCGGATTCAATTTTAGCGTGGATGGCCTGCCCAAAGGTTCCCAGGAAGCTCTTACGTTCGCTGTACCAATCATGCACGGTCTGATCATTTGTCTTGGCCCAGGCTTCTTGAAAATGGTGAATGACGTTTTGGGCCGTTAAGGTCTGGCCCGTTTCGGCGATGGTGACGGGGCCAATGCCTTGCAGCAGCAGCCGGACGAATTGTTGATCAATGGCGATGGCCCCGTCTGCTTCAGGAATACCCTGGCCGTAGCTGAAGAGTTGGATGGCATTTTCAGCAGAGGTAGGGAAGTCGGGCCAAAAGTTGGCGTCGCGGTAGAAAAACAGTTCCAGCGCCATGAAGTCATACAGGGGTTGGGGCGGGAAGTCATACGGTTTTTCGGCCCAATTGTCTATGTAGTTGCCATCCTGAAAGTCAAGGCTGACGATACGGCCGTCCGCCACCTGCATCAGCCCGGCGCCGGTGATAAAACCCCCGGTCGCCCGCGCTTCGTCCTCATTCTGGATGATGATGAGGTAGGTGCGCGGCCCTTCTATGCCCATCAGTTCGGGCAAAATGAGGGTGGTTTGCAGGCCGTCCTGGGCCAAAGGCAGCAAGGTGTCTGCCCGTTCCAGTAGTTGGCGCACCCGCCAGGGCAGGCCAGATGGGTCGCCCAACGCCTGGCGGGCGGCGACCAGCCGGGACATGGCGGCGTTGGCTAAGATCAGGTCTGGTTCGGCGTTGTCTATGACCTGCACCAGAGCGGCCATCTGGCTGCTTTCGTTTTCTGTTTGCAGCAGAGCCAGGGCGGGTTTGAGGCCGTTGAAGGCGTGTACGGCCGTTTCCGTGCCGGCGTCAGCCATGGTCATCAGTTCCGGGGCGGCCGCCAGCAGCGGGCCAATGGTGGGAACCCACGCCAGATGGGGGGTGAGGGGCATGACAAAAGCGGTTTCTCGTTTCAGGGTAACAATGTCCTGGCGCAGACCCAAGACGAATTCTTCGGCTTCGTCCGGGTGGAGGCTGCTCACTCCCCCGGCGAGCAAGGCTTCCGCCTGTGGTTGGCGGGCCAGGAGGGATTGTACGGCCGTGCCAATGCGATATGCCTTCACTCCCAGCCAGAGCAGCAGCAGGACGACCGCGCCGGTGAGCAGCAGCAGGGCAATCCTGCGCCCAGACTGGGCAGCCGGTCTGGTAATCAGGGTCTCTGATTGTGTGGTTGACTGTGTCATAACACGATTATAACATGACATGGCAAGGCGATGCGATTACCGATTACCGCTGCGCAGTGTGCCGAAGATAAAACCGAAGCCAAGCGCAAGGGCGCGCGCAAACAGCAAAAAGGGTGCGGCCAGGGCCACCGCGCGGTCTTTGGGCCAGGCTTTGCGGCAGAAGGGAAGTGTGGTCAGGGTGAAGAAAAGAAGCGCCGCTGCCAGCAGCCAAAACAGGGAGGGGAAGAGGAGACCGCCTACGGCCGTAGCCACCACCACGCCCGCTAATCCCATTTGCACTTTCAGGATTTGCGGCGTGTGTGAATCTTTGATAACCCGGTCAGGGTAGCGGCGAATGAAGCGAGCCTTCCAACAGCCAATCCAGAACTTTTTGCGGGCATATTGGCGCAGGCTGGCGCTGTGGCGGTGGGCGACGACGGCCGTTGGCCGAAACACCATCACACACCTCTGGGCTGCTAACCGGAAGGAAAGCTCCTGGTCTTCCACATAATAAATGGTTTCGTCAAAACCGCCGCTGTCCAGCAATATGCGGCGGCGGTAAGCACAGGAATAGGTGTCTACAAAATCAATCTGGGGCAGCCCGGCCATGCCATCATATTTATCTTCATATTCAAGCTGCACAAAGCGGGCTACCAGTTGAGGTTGGTGGCTGATGTAGACGCCTTTCACGGCCGTGATGCCCTCATTCTCGCGCAACGGCCGGGTCACTTCCGCGATCCAGTCTGGTTGTGGCACACAATCCGCATCGGTAAAACAAACAATCTCACCTTTTGCGGCATGAATGCCCTGGTTGCGGGCCGCCGCCGCCCCCCGGTTCTGTGGGCAGCGAATGAGTTGAACGCCGGGTTGTTGGGCACGGACGGCCGTGTCATCCGTTGAGCCATCATCCACCACAATGATTTCATAGCTTTGCCGGTCAACTGTCTGTTTTTGCAGTGCCGTCAGGCAGTCAGCAATAACAGCGGCCGCATGGTAGGCGGGGACAACCACAGAAATCATAACCATTCCTGGCGCAGGGGAGTTTTGGTGTGGGCGGCAGCATAACTGCCCAACAAGATGAGGGGCAGCACCACCACTAGATGGTAAACAATGGTGTAACTGGCGATGACGGCCTCATTGTTGTAGCCAAATTGCAGCAGCAAAAAGGCCACCACGCCGTCAAAAATGCCAATTTTTCCCGGTGTAGAAGGCGGGGCCAACGCTACCATGATGGCAATGTTGATGATGGCGGCCTCTACCCAACCAAAGGGCAGGTGAAAGGCGCGCAGCAGCAGCAAAGGGGTCAGCACAGAACAAATTGCAATCAGGGCGGAGAGCGCCAGCAAGGACAACGCCAGCTTTCGGCTGCGCAAAGCAGACAGCCCGGTCAGGCCAGAAACTGTCCACCGGGATAAACGCTGGCCCAGAGCCGCCGGTAGGCGGCCAAACAGAGCTTCCATCACCCGGATGACCAGTTCGGTCTGGGCGGCGATGAGGTAAAGCAGCAGCAGGATGAGGAGCGCGGCGGCGCTGACGGTAAGCGTGGTGGTGGTCTGGTTGAGAGCGGGCGGCAGGGTAACGGCCGTGATCACCACCAATACCGTCAGCCCCAACATCAGCAACTCTAACGTTTTTTCCAGCACCAATGTGGCTAACGCCTGCGTCTTTTTAACGCTTGCCCCGCGATCAATAGCCACGATGCGGGCTAATTCTCCCAATCGCAAGAAAGGGATGAGGGTGTTGATATAAGCGCCCAGCAACATGGCCCAAAAGAAAGGCGGCAGCGGCGGCGCTTGACGGTACGGCGGATACATTAACTGCCAGCGCCAGGCTTTGAGCAGCAGCGTCCCCACCATAACCGCCAATGCCGCAGCAATGAGCCAGGGATTGGCCGCCGATAGTGCCTGCGCCATTTCCGCCAGGCTTACCCGGCTGACGAGATACCACACGCCGGCCAACAGCAAGATAATGGTTAACAGGATGCTGACCCCGGCCCACAGGCGTTGGGAGGTTGTTGGTTTGGGCTGTTGGTTTGGCAACACGTCCGATTGGTTCATGGATACAAAAAAAAGACCTGGGTGTTTCCCAGGTCTTTTCCAGTTATACGCTGGGGCTACGGCCCGGTAAAGGGGTGCTGTGGGTCGTAGCGCGTGAAGTAATGATGGGGGTCAGAGGTATGTACCCAGACGTATAAATCATTGGGCGCGCCTTCTGACCAGTAAAAGACCCATTCGGCGTCACGGGGCGGCATGTTGACACAACCATGGCTGTGTTTGTAACCAAAACGGTCATGCCAGAAAGCGCCATGCAGGGCAATGTCATTGTTAAAAAACATGGTGTGAGGCACGTCTTCAATGAAGTAATAATCAACTTTGCCTTCAGCGCCAGACATTTTTGTTTTCAGGTGGCGGTCCCAAACCTGAAACAACCCTTCCCACGTGGGCCAGCGGTTGAGACCGCTGGAAACCAGCCCGGCATATACCATGTGGTCGCCTTCATAGGCGGCAAAGGTCTGTTCGTACAGGTCAATTTCTACCCAATACTCGTCTGGGCCAACGCCTTCGGGGCGCTGGTTGGGGTCCACCAGGCTGACGTAAGTCTGGCGCATCCAGCGGCCACCGCCGATGTTGTACCAGAGCCAGCCTTCATCGTCTTCAACGGCATCATACACTTCCAGGAAGGTATAACGGGGCAGTTTAACGGCATCGGCCGGGGGTTCAGCGCCCGGTTCCAGGCTGTACCAGTAGTCGGCCACCATCCAGCCAAACGGCCGTTCCAGCCGGTTATGTATCTCCACGCCGGTAAACTCAGGCGCTTTGGTCAACGTCAGGTCTTCGGCGCGCACCCATTCGCCGTAATTCATTTCATACCAGATGCGCCCTTCACTTTCTACGCTGTAATTGAGCGTGGAAAACAGAAACCCATCCCCGACATTACGCACAATGGGGCTGTTCATGCTGGGGGCGCTGTAGACATCAATCAGGTCTTTGAGGCGCGCATACCGCTGCGAAGGCAAAATGCTGTTGGCAAACGGCTCAGGTTTCGTAAACGTGGGGGCGGCTGGCTCAGCCTCGCACACATGCCCAATTTCGTCAGAGAATAGATAACAGTCGGCCGCCAAAACAGCGCCAACCGCGACGAATAAACCGGTGAAAATGATGAAAATAGCGGCTGCCCATAATAAAAGTCGCTTCATTGTTCTCCTTAACTCCCGCAACCTGCCAGATAGATAACCTGTAGTTTAGCACAGAGTGACGGTTTTGGCTGCACGGCCGTAACCTCACCCATACCCCCGATAGTACCATCAACAATTCCCCCGGTACAAGTCAGAAACCCGCCAATTCATTTACGATTCACCATTTTCCGTCTACTATTCCCGGCCATAACGGATGACAATTGACGGCTCACGGGTTACGGATTACGAAACATGACAGGAACAATCATCAACGCCATTACGGTTTTTATTGGAGGTTTGCTAGGTACTATTCTGGGCAACCGGTTTCCCCAGCGCATGCAAGAGACGGTGTTTGCCAGCCTGGGCTTGTTTACCCTGGTCATTGGCCTGCTCAGCGCCCAGGCCACGGGCAACCCCCTGATTGTGCTGGGCAGCCTGCTGGTGGGCGCGCTCATCGGTGAATGGCTGCGTATTGAGGCCGGGCTGGAGCGGTTTGGCGGCTGGCTGCAACAGGTGTTGATGCGCGGGCAAGGCGGCGACGCGGCCCGGTTTATTCAGGGTTTTGTGACGGCCAGCCTGGTTTTTTGCGTGGGGCCGCTAACCATTCAGGGAGCTATTGAGGATGGGCTGACCGGTGATTACACCAAACTGGCGATCAAGGCGATGCTGGATGGTTTTGCGGCGCTGGCGTTTGCCAGCACCATGGGCGCGGGCGTTATTGCCTCGGTGATTGTGATTTTGTTGTTTCAAGGGGGACTCACGCTGCTGGCGAGCCTGGGGGCCAACATCTTTACGCCGGCAATGACGGCGGAGTTAACGGCTACCGGTGGTGTGGTGCTGCTGGCGATCAGTTTTCGTTTGCTGGAACTGAAGCAGATTCGGGCGGCCAATCTGCTGCCCGCTCTCTTTATCGCCCCCCTGGCGGTAGCGGTGATGGATGCGTTGGGGATTGTGTATTATCCGGTGCTTTCTTGAATCGAAAGTAACCCTTCAGGTGTGCCATTT
>JAHBVI010000278.1 GCA_019637635.1 Anaerolineae bacterium | reverse complement strand
CCCCTCCTGGTGTGCCTGTACCCGGTCGGCCGTCGTCTGAGCATAATTCACTTTGAGTAGTTCCAAAATGTCCATAGCCGCGCCACATTGTTTGCAGTACTCATCACCAGCCCAGTTAGAAGTACGGCACTTCTGGCAGACACGGGTGAGCGGCGTACCACATTCACCGCAGAAGCCCTGCTCCTGAGCATGATAGGCATTGCAGCGCGGGCAAATGTGCCCATCCAGCACAAACTGGCTCTGGCAGGCGTCACAAGTCACGTGACGGCCGTGCTGCCGAATATCAATCGGGTGTAAACAGTTGGGGCAGGCTATTTCGGTAAACATAGTTGGAATTGGAGATTGGAGATTAGAGACTAGAGATTGGGTAATCTCCAACCTCTAATCTCCAATCTCTCCTCATAGCTCATTTCCGCGGCCGCATGATGCAGTAAACAAAACCATTCATCTGCACTAATTCCTGCGTTTCATACCGCTGCCCAATCATATCCAAAACGGGCGGCGGGTAAAACTGCGCCCTTAGCACCACTGTGTCAAAGGCCTGTTCGTCCAACATCGCCAACATCTCCGTCAGATCAACCTGATTGTTATTGTACAGGTTGAGCAACTGCGTGGGATTGGTGATCACGTCCCGGCCAATGTAAAAATTGAAACCGGCATCTTCGGCAAAAGCGGCCGTGTCTCCCTGGGCAATGGCGGCGGCAATGGTTTTCCCGGCGGCCGTGTCGGCGGCATTGGGCGGTCGCCCCAGCAAGGATACCCCGGCGGCATCCACATAGGGAATAGACTCCGGCGGGCGCGGCGCGGAGCAAGAGGTTTGCGGCGCAATCCATACCTCCGTTGGTTTGCCCAATGCCTGCGCCACCGCCGCCAGCGCCGGCGTATGCGTGGGCATATGAAACATGCGCTCCGCCTGCCAGAGAAACAAGAGCGGAATAATGACAAGCGCCAGGGGGTATATCCAACGTCCCAAATTGGGTTTATTTGTCATTCCGAGGTCTTCCGAGGAATCCCCTTGTACTGGCCGTTCAGGTGGGATTCCTCGCTCCGAAGGTTTCGCTCGGAATGACAGTTGACTGGCGGTTTGATTTTCTTGGAGATAATTGAGGACACGGCCGTAAGCCAACCCCGTCAGAATACAACTGGCAGCAATGGCGGTGGCAAAATAGGATTCCCCCGCGCCCCATTTCCCGGCGGTGACGCTGTTCACCGCCGCCACCACAAACCAGATGGAGTAGGCGGAAAGGCGTTCAAAATATAGCTGATAGACGGCATAGAGTACGGCCGTGACCACCAACAACGTATGCAAATTAAACCACTGCCGGTACAAACCCTGCGCCTGCCCCGGCACAAACGGATTGATATTGGCCGTGACCGTGTTCAAAAACCAGTAGCCGTCCGTGGCCCAGTTAATCCACAAAAAGATAAGGCCGGTGACGGCAGCAAAAGGGATGGCCCACAAGATGGCCCGCTTCGGGTTACGAAGGAAAAGGAAGATGAAAACGGCAGCGACGGTGGCATAGGCCAATTGTTTGGTGTAGCCGGCCGCCAGCAGCAGCAGCATGACAATGAGCAGCCGTTTGGGATAGGCACGGCCGTCGCGCTCTTCCTTATCAATCGTCACCGTCAGCCAGACGACCGCCAGCGTTTCAAACATCACCATGAACATGTGCTGCCGGAACAGCGGCCCCACGTGGTAAACGTAGTTGGAGGCCAGAAAGGCCAGCCCCACCAGCGCCGCCAGCCACCAGCGCCGAATGACCCGTTGTGTGCCATAAGCAATGGCTACGGCCGTGATCAACGTGCCCACAAACGAAACCAGCCGCCCCGTCCAATACTGCGGCCCAAAAATCCACACCAACGGCACAATGACGACGTGAAACAGCGGCGGGTAATTGGAGGAGTAAAACGGGTATTGGTCATTGTTCCGGTAAGGCCATTCCCCCTGGCTGAACAACACCGTGTCCATCAGTTCAAACCCCTCCCCCTGGTCATAATCAAACGGAAAACGGAACAACTCCACCGCATAAATGGTATACACCACCAGATAGCCCACAAACGCCGCCAACGCCAGCCCAATCAACACACGGGCGGCTATCAGGATTGCCTTTTCTAGTTTGTCATTTGTCATTTGTCACTGGTCATTTGTTTGGTCATGCGGGGCGGTTTCCTAAAGGTAAGAGTGTCAGCCCCACCAACACCGCCAGCCCGGCAGCCGCCATGGCCTGCTTCTGCGCCGGGCCAATGCCCTGATGCTGCCCGGTCCGCAGTATATCCAGCGCAAATAAACCGAGTACGGCCGTGACGCCCAGAGCAATAAATAATATCCCTAACTGTCGTTTGCTCATCGTTATTCCCAAGAGAGATGAGAGATTGGAGAT
>JAHBVI010000277.1 GCA_019637635.1 Anaerolineae bacterium | reverse complement strand
AGCATAATCGCTAAATATGGATTACACACCCTTGCCCGCACCATCATGCGGCCGCAGGCGCGCCAGTATGATGAACAGGAACACGAACGGCCGTACCCTTTCATCCACGCCATCTGGCCCCTGGAGCGGGCGCGTCACCAACAATTACAGGCCTACGCCGCCCAGGAAGCCACCGACGATGAACCAGACCTGGATGTGCTGTTTTCTATCTTGCTGGCCGAACGGCTGAGTTGGGGGGATGCCGGGCAATTTCTGGCCCGACCGGGGGGACGGCTGGGCGGCACGGCCGTAATCGCCGCCGGTACCCCCACCCAAAAAGCCACTTTCCTGGAACGCTTTGCCCACAGCGATGCCCCTGTCTGGGGGGCGATGGCCATCACCGAACCAGACGCCGGCTCTGATAACAGCGCCATGCGCACGACGGCCGTACTCGACCCCGACACCAACGAATGGATCCTCAACGGCCAGAAAATCTTCATCACCAGCGGCGCATTGTCATTGGTAGAATCGGATGGCCTTTGTATTGTGTGGGCCACCGTGGCCGGGATTGAACTGGACTATACCAAACCGCGCCATTTGCAAACGGCCGTAGAACGCGACTTGCTGGAAATGGAAGCCCAGTACAAAGCAGCCTGGCTGTTGACGTTGAAAGCGACGGCGGCCATTATGCACGGCCGTAGCAATCGTCTGGATGCCAGTATGTGTAAGGTGAAGGCGGGTACGGCCGTAGTTTTTGTCACCCAAAAAGCGGTAGAACTGCTGGGGCCATTCGGTTACACCCGCGCCGCCCTGGTGGAAAAGCTGATGCGCGACGCCAAAATCAACGACCTGTACGAAGGCACACGCCAGATCAACCTGCTCATTGTAGCGCGGGCGCTGTTGGGGTATTCGCGGCGAGAACTGAAGTAGAACGATGAGAAGTGCCAGGCAAGGGGCGTAAAGGTTTAATCAACCCATGTGGTTTTGCCCCTTGCCTGGCACTGCCTATAAAAACAAACGAGGATTGAGAGATTGTTACTGCCCAACACAACAGTTCCTCTTCCCGGAATCTCTCAATCCTCGCTGCCGAGGGGATGCAAATTTGTAAATTGACGATACCTGGCTATCGTCAATTGCGAATTGGCGCGGCCTCATACATGACCGCTTTAATGTCCATACAGTCACGGCGCACGGTGGGGTCTACTTCAATCATGGCTGCGATTTTTTCATAGCCATAGAGGATGGTGGTGTGGTCCCGATTGCCTAACTTTTCGCCGATAGCGGGTAAAGAGGCATCTGTTTCGGTGCGGGCCAGATACATCGCCATCTGCCGGGGATAGGCGACGGTGCGTTTGCGGCTGGAACCGGCCATATCCTCGTCGGTGACGCCAAAATAGTGACACACGGCCGTTATCACCAAATCCAGCGTCAGTTTGTCCGGGCGGCGCACCAGGTCGGCCATGGCCATATTCACCAGGTCCATATCCACCGTGCTGCCGGAAAGCTGCGCATACGCCATCACCTTGTTAAACGCCCCTTCCAATTCCCGGATGTTGTTGCGCACATTTTGGGCGATAAAATCCATGACCGAATCCGGCACATACACGCCACACTCTTCCGCTTTGGTTTGCAGAATGGCTTTGCGCATTTCCACATCGGGCATTTGAATATCGGCCATCAGCCCCCACTCAAAACGAGATTGCAACCGTTCTTCCAGAGTCATCATCGCTTTGGGTGGGCGGTCGCTGGAAATAACCACCTGTTTGCCCTGGCTGTGCAGTTCGTTAAAGGTGTGGAACAGTTCTTCCTGGGTGCTTTCTTTACCGGCAATAAATTGAATGTCATCAATCATCAATACATCAGGTGTACGATAGCGTTCGCGGAATTCGGCCATCTTTTTGTTACGGATGGATTGCACCAGGTCATTGGTGAAGGTTTCGGAGGGGATGTAACAGACGGTGTAGCCGTCTTGCATACATTTGTGGCCGATGGCGTGTAGGAGGTGGGTTTTGCCCAGGCCAACGCCGCCGTAAATGAAAAGGGGGTTGTACGTTTCGCCAGGGTTTTCGGCGACGGAGAGGGCGGCGGCGTGGGCCAGCCGGTTGCTGGGGCCAACAACAAAGGTAGAAAAGGTAAAACGGCCGTTTAAGTTCGCCACCGTTGTCGCCGTTGTTTTGCCATTCAAGCGGCCCGTCTTGGGCGCCGAGCCGTTAGCGCCATTGACCCCATTAGCGGCTAGTGGTTGTGGCTGTTTGATGAGATCATCCGCCCAAACCACGAACCGTATTTCGGCGGTATGGCCAACTATGGCCGACAATGTACGCAAAATCGTATCGCGCAGCCGATTTTCCAACCAATCTTTGGCATAATCGTTGCGCACGCCAATGACAAAAACATCATCGTCACACGTCAACAAACAGGCGTCCTTCAACCAGGTATTGAAGGTCGCTCTGGTCATCTGTAGTTCCAGTTCTCCCAGGGTAGCTTTCCAGGCAGTTTCAGGTGTCATCGTCAT
>JAHBVI010000276.1 GCA_019637635.1 Anaerolineae bacterium | reverse complement strand
TAAACGTAATGAAAATTGCTTATGTATTTGCCACATCAGGTCACACCGCCAGCTACAAGCTGGGTAAAATGATCCTGCCGCAACTGGAAGCAGGCACACACGGCGTAGACGTCATCGGCATGTTCTTCTTCGACGACAATAACTACATCCTGCGCGCCGGCGACCCCATCGGCGAACGGCTGTCCAAAATCGCCCAGGAGAAAGGGATCATGTTGATGATGTGTGACCAATGCGCCCTGGAACGCGGCCTGGCGGTAGGCGAGCCGGGCAACTGCCGCCCCTCCGGTACCGTTGATGGCGTCCTGGTAGGCTGCTTCCCCGACCTCTACGGCGCGTTGGCCGGCAATCCACCCGACCAGGTGATCACCTTGTAATCAGCCGGGCGGTCAGCTACATCGGGTTAGAGCTACGGGAGAAATACCAACCGCGTCGTTTGGCAACACGGCCGTAGCCCCCACCAACCCCTTACAAGAGCGAACAGGCACGGTGTATTTTGCCCGGTGCGCCGCGCCTTTTTAGCTCATTGCCGCTTGACCTTCTTTTTGTTACATTCCAGTTCTGATCCTTCCGAAGAAAGCCCTTCGAGACCAAAAGCTCAACGTTTTTCTCATCGAAAATTTTCAGTTGATGACCAAAAGTTGAACTTCTTTCAGCAAACTTATCATCAAGGAGATATACAAATGCGCAAGCCCCTATCATTACTCTCTCTTACTGTAGCCCTGCTGCTCATCTCCTGGTTCAGCATTGAGCCAGATGTAAAAAGCAGCAGCGCCTCTACAGGACAGACTCGTGGATTTACCAACGTAAGCGGCGCTCAACAAGACGACCCGGTCAAAATTGTCGTTAGCGACCCCGTTGTCCCCACCATCAGCCTGCCCATTTCCCAACTCCCTCTCTACGAACCTGAATACTATCTCGACCGCGAAATCAACCCCCGCCTTTCCGACCTGGACAATTTTGATCCCAATCTACGCGGCGTTGGCGGACTGGATCCGCTCCTGGCTGTTCAGGCCAGCGTCACCCCCCAAGGCGGCGATTTTCTCACACCAATCCTCAACTTTGCCGGTCAGGGTTTCACCGGCGTCAACCCACCGGATACAGAAGGTGATGTTGGCCCCAATCACTACATCCAGATGATTAACGCTGGTGGCGGGGCCGTCTTGACCATCTATGACAAAAATGGCGTCCTGCTCGCCGGCCCTACCTCCTTAGACTCGTTAGGCACAGGCAGTTGCGCTTCCGGCCTCGGCGATCCCATCGTGTTGTATGACCAACTGGCAGACCGTTGGTTGCTAAGTGAATTTGCCGCCAGCGGCAACCACCTGTGTGTTTACATTTCGGCCACCAACGACCCGGTTACAACGAATTGGTTCGCCTACGACTTCACCACGCCCAATTTCCCCGATTACCCCAAATATGCCGTCTGGCCTGACGCTTACTACGTTTCCAGCAACGAATCCAGTCCGGCAGCTTATGCTTTGGATAGAACAAATATGTTAGCCGGACAACCGGCCACATCGCAGCGGTTTACCGCTCCTGATTTGTCCGGGTTTCCGTTTCAGGCACTCACGCCTAGCGACCACGACGGTGCTACCCCGCCTCCGGCTGGTTCCCCCAACTACTTTATGCGCCATCGGGACACAGAAGTTCACGGCGCTGGCGCCTGTACCAATCCGGCCACCACCGACTGCCTGGAAATCTGGGCATTTCATGTAGACTTTGATACACCGGCCAATTCCACCTTCGCATTGGCCCAAACCATTGAAGTGACAAATTTTGATTCCGACTTGTGTGGCCTTGTCTCATTCAGTTGTTTCCCCATGCCAGGGACAGGCACTACACTTGATCCATTGCGTGAAGTCATTATGTGGCGACTGCAATACCGTAACTTTGGCGCATATGAAACGCTGGTCGGCAATCTAGTTACCGACGTAGATGGAACAAATCATGGTGGTGTGCGCTGGTTTGAACTGCGGAAAAGCGGCGCCAGCCCCTGGGCGCTGTACCAGGAAGGCACATTGGCCCCCGACATTCATCACCGCTGGATGGGCAGTTCGGCCATGGATGGCAGCGGCAACATTGCCCTGGGGTACAGCGTGTCTAGCAGTACCGTGTTCCCCTCCATCCGGTATGCCGGCCGTCTGGCCTCCGATCCATTGGGCACGCTGCCCTACGTGGAAGGCACCATCGTCAATGGCTCGGCTTCTAACGCCAGCAACCGTTGGGGCGATTACAGCGCCATGTCCGTTGACCCGGCTGATGATTGCACATTCTGGTACACACACATGTACAATGTCAGTTCCACCTGGAGTACCCGCATCGCCACCATGCGCTTCCCCCAGTGTGGTGGGCCTGGTTTTTCCATCTCCGCCACCCCGGAAAGCCAGAGTATCTGTATGCCGGCCGATGCCATTTACAATGTGAACCTGTCCTTTACGGATGGGTATGACGCTCCGGTAGATTTAAGCGCCAATGGTGTTCCGGCGGGAGCAACGGCCGTCTTCGATCCCAGCACCGTCATTTCCCCCACCACCAGCAGCGTCTTCACCATCAGCAATACCGGATCGGCCAGCCCTGGCAGTTACAGCATTGACATCATTGGCATGGGCACACCCACACC
>JAHBVI010000275.1 GCA_019637635.1 Anaerolineae bacterium | reverse complement strand
AAAGTTTGACATAATGTAATCATGGCAACTATAACATATTCGCCGGTACAGTGGCAAGGGGGAAGTTGGTGGTTGGTGGGTTGGCAAACAAAAACACGGCCGTATACGGCCGTGTTTTGGCTTAATCAATCACCTGTTCACCGGTTACCGATTACCATTCACCGGTTACTATTAACCATCAAGCCCGCGTAATATACTCGCTCGTCTCTGTATTCACCTTAATGCGGTCGCCGATATTGACAAACAGTGGCGTTTTCACCTTCAACCCCGTTTGGGTGCGCACTTCTTTGGTAGAACCGGTGGCGGTGTCTCCCGCCACTGCATTTTCCGCCTCCACCACATCAAACTCCATCGTCTTGGGCAGGATGTAATCCAGCACTTCCCCCTCATAAGACAATAATTCCAGTTCCATATTGTCAATCAGGAAATAATGATCCCCTTCCATCACCGAATGAGGCAGTTGTTTTTGTTCATACGTCGCCGTATTCATAAACACGTAAAACTCACCGTCATCATACAGATATTGGAAAGTCTCCTTGTCCAGGCGAATATCTTCCACCCGGTCGCCGGAACTGAAGGTTAGCTGCAAATTGGAGCCAGAACGCAAATTCTTCACGCTGACGCGAATGGTGGCTTTGCCCCGGCCCGGTTTGTTGTGGCTATATTCCGTTACTTTATACAGATTGCCATCGTGTGTAAAACTCACACCGCGGCGTAATTGGTTGACATCAATCATGTTATGTTATACCTCTAAACAAATGGATCTTTTTGGGCGCGCCGATTCCACCAGAGCACGGCCGTAGACAACACCGTCAGCAGCAGCAACCCGGCCACAAACCACAAAACGTCGCCTAAAGGCGTGGCGCTGCGAATGGTAAAGTCACCTAATTCAATAACCAGGGGCCATACGGGAAGGTACATACCCATTACGCCATGAGTGTATCACAACTAAACCGGCGCGGGCAACGGTGAGCAGGTGAGCAGGTGAAGGGGTGAGGCGGCGATCAATCATCCAATCATCCAATTACCCAATTCCAAATTACGGCATGGTTCATAAGGCGAGATTTGCCCTTTACAAATTACCCACAACTGTCATTCCGAGCGTAGTCTTCGGAGCGAGGAATCCCTCTCCTTGACCAGGAGAAAGATTCCTCCTCGAAGACTAGCCTGCCCTGAGGCATCGAAGGGTCGGAATGATACGATCACATTGAATTTGTAAAGATGCACCGGCAGCTTTCTGAACCATGCCCAAATTACCAGCCTCCGTTCACCGATTACTTTCCACCGATTACTGATTACCTCTTACCCTCCCCCAACTTCCATGTTATCATTAGCCGTGTTGCCCAAACCAATAACCCAGGAGGTCAAAATGGCTGTTACCCCCACACAACTCAATCAATTTCTCAACCAATACTTCAGTTTATTTGATTTACAAACCCTTTGTCTTGAACTAAACATTCCATTTGAAGATCTAGACGGTGGTGACAACCGCGCCGCCAAAGCCCTATCACTGGTAAAATATGCTCAACGGCACAGCCTGTACGATGCCGTTGTTACTCATGCCCAGGCACAACGGCCGAATGCCCGCCTGGGCGATATGCCCACTCCGACCCAATCTGCCGCCCAATCCGCCACCACGGCCACCGCCGCCAACCCGGCTGATAAACCGGCCGAGAAATCGGCCGAACAGCGGGTGGAATATCACTTCCACGGTCCGGTGACCGGCGCGGCCATTGGCGGCAGCACTCTGACCGCACAAAACATCGCTGGCCGGGACATCAACATCGGCCCCGTGCCCCAAACCCGCGACGAATTTGCGGCGCAGTTGCAGCAGTTGGAAACATTGCTGCAACAAGCCATTGCCGCCAAAGAGCTGCCCACAACCCATGACGCGGAAACGTTGGTCGAAGATTTAGAAGATGTGGTCAAAGAAGTAAAAGCTGAACAGCCGCGCAACGGCCGTATCACCCGCCGCCTGGAAGATATGACCGAAATTGTAGACAGCGCCGGTAAAGTGGCCGAAGCCGCCGGTAAAACAGGCGCCTTCATCCTCAAGGCTGCGCCCATCCTGGCCGGGCTGGCCAAAGCAGTACAGATGGTGTTCTAACGCCCCTGCCACCATGCTTATGAAAGTTAACGAAATAAATCGGCAATCCCTGAATTGTCATTCCGAGGCCTTCCGAGGAATCCCCTTCACCTGGAATAATCAATGTGGAGGGATTCCTCGCTCCGAAGACTCCGCTCGGAATGACAATTCAACCATTACTGAACTGCGCCGGATTCCATCCGGCAGCCCCGAAAGGGATTGACATGCCAGATTCAGCCGACCCCACCAGCCAGACAAACTTTCACGGCCCCGTCGTCGGCACTGCTTTTGATGGCGGCGCGGTAAACGCCCGCAACATTGCCGGCCGGGACATCCACGAACACCACCATTATCCCCCACCAAAACCGGAGATTGTTTTCCCCCTCCTCCACCTGCCGCCGGACGGCCGTAACCCGAACTTTACCGGGCGTGAACCGATGCTGACGTGGTGGGCGCGCCGGAAGAAGGGCGAGATGGGCGCGTGACAAGGTCGCGCGTTTGTCCAGGCATCACCCGCCTGCCTCGCCTATACGGTTCACGGATTACGC
>JAHBVI010000274.1 GCA_019637635.1 Anaerolineae bacterium | reverse complement strand
TCAGGTCATCAATGGGGTTGGTGCGGGTTTCGGCCTCCATCCAGGTCTGGGCCGAGGCTTCTATGGCCGGTTGCAGGCTGCGACTGAGGATGGCGCAGCTACCCAAAAAGAGGGTGAGCAGAAGAAGACAGAGGAGGAATGAGCGCATCTTGTTTTCCTTTAGGAGGGGTACTCTCTATACCAGGCGGCCAAAATCCATTGCGCATAGTACAACGTCCTCGAAGCAACATAGCGTGATTCACTCCTGTGACACGCCCGTTGGCGGGGCTGGCCAACGGGTAGCCAGGTGTTTTTCTTCAGGGTAACTGAACGGCCGTTCACCGTCGGCGTTCAGTCCGGGGATGAGAATGACCTGGATGTAGACACGGCCGTCGGGGAAAAGCTGCCAGTCACAACCGGTTACTTGATAGGCCAGCATGTCCAGGGTGAGGTGATCGCCGGGATGGGGCAGGGCAGGCAACACGGCCGTGCATAAGGATTGGCCGCTGTAGCCATTGACAAAGGTGACGGAAAGGGGATTGTACATGGGGATTGCTCCTTAGGAGATTGGAGATTGAAAGCATCCCAATCTCAAATCTCTATTCTCCACTGTCCACTATCTCCCACCCCTGTCCATTTTTGTGCAGACGGCCGTTGGCCACCAGTTCATTGACGTAGTTACCGGCCGTGGAACGAGAACGGCTAATGGCGGCGGCGATGTCGGCCAGGGAAGCGTGCGGGTTGTCCGACAGATAGGTCAGCATGGCGTTGAGCGATTCCTGCTTGGATGCCAGTCGCTCTTCATTGATCTGCTCAATACCCGTGTTGGACAACCGTTTTACGTTTTTCAGTTCCTTGATCTCGGCCAGCAATTCATCCCTCCTGGACGCCAGGTTCTGCAATTGCGCCTCCAGCCGGTGGACGGCCGTTTGCCGTTCTTGCACCAGGCCGTCCAGTTCGCTTCGTTTTTGTTCTGTGGCCGTGGCCAATTCCTGGAGGTGCTGCACCAGCCCCAACCGGCGCACGCTGTGCTTGACCTGATTCATCAGCAGTTCAAAGGAGAGGAAGAGGGCGATAGGCGGCACGGCCGCCAACAGGCGGGGCAACGGGGCGGTCGGGGCGTGTAAGACGTTCAAACCGATGGAGAGGGCCGTAAACAGCCCTACCAGCGCCCAGGGATAGCGGGGGCGTTCGCGGTTGAGGCTGGCCTGTAAGACGCTCAGGGAAAAGATGATGATGGCCCCATCAATGATGGCCGGGTAGAGCCAGGCCATGCCAGCGGCCACGCCGTTGGCGGCGGCCAGGTGGCGCAGGGCATCAAAGGAAAGGACAAAGGCAGCCAGGGCCAGGAAAGCGACCAGGGAGCCGGTGAGCAGGGAGATGATCTGGTTGGTGCGGGTCATAGGTTTTATTCCGGGCGGCTGATGTGGTAGACCACGGTGGATGGTGTGGTTGGTGGCAGGGGAGTGGGGAGATAGGGCGGCACGGCCGTGACCATACCATATTCGATCAGGTGAATCAGCACCCAGGCCACATAGCTTTCGTGCAGTTCAGGCAGCGGGCTGACCTCGGCGTATTCCAGGGCATATTCGCGGCAGGCGGTCATGAGATCGGCAAAAGAGAGGGGAGTTTCCAACGGCAGCACAGCGCCAACAATGGTGGCGTAACGCCGCCAGAAGCGATTGGCTTCGGGAGAAAAGTGGCGGAAACGGCCGTTTTCGTGGGTGGTACGGATAAATTGGATTGTCATGGTTACTACCTCCAATCGTGAAAAGAGTTATAAAAGTGCCTGACCGGGTTGTCCCGGCCAGGGCTTCAACCAAATAGCCCACCTGACAGTTCCTCCGCGCCTCTTCCTGGAAACGAAAAACGGCCGTCCTTGCCCACATCGGAATGCGCCCGGAACGGCCGTGCCATAAAAAAAGCCGTTCCGGGTGAGGAACGGCCGTTGACTGTCAGACATGCAGAGAAAACAGGGGATTTTGAAAAGCAGCAGCGTTTTCGCTACACTTCGCGCAGCCCTCGGCCTGTGTTCGCAGGACGCGGGTTAGACGTGCGTGAGGTGCCGCTAACACTTCACGCACGTTGCGTTTAAGCTATTTGATTTGTGAAATTATAGGTGACTGACCACCTATTGTCAATCTATTTGAATGTCGTTGCGATAGACTCCCCGTTGGCGACGGCTACGAACGAAATCCTCAACATCTTGCGGCGTTGTCACCCAACTGTTTCCAACCTTTTGTGCCTTCAGCCTTCCCTTTCGCACAAGATTACCCAAATAGTTCGGGCTAAACCCATACAACTCAGCGGCTTCGGGGAGGGAAATCAGGCGGGTTTTGTCGTCTGGGTTCATCATCATTAAAGCTGGCGCTTCACTTCTGTAAAATACCGGCGCAGATCAGCAGGGTCAATAACAATATTGGTTATACAGCCCATGCTATTTCCCTCGACAAACGGGTCAGTATACGATCTGCAGCATAATGATAAGTGCCAGCCCAATTAGCGGTCACGCCGCTGAGTTCTCGATGGCGGCAAGCCAATTGCTGTATTTGTACCTGCGGTGGCGCAGAAAGATCGAGATCCAATTCCGCAGAAAAATAATCAGGCAGTGATTGGTAGTAGGAAACGTGATGATGCAATTCGTCAGTATGAAGGCGCTGCAACAACACGGCCGCCGTGTAAAACAACCTTAGGCGCATATGATCACTCTGGTTCAATAGCGCGGACGCCGCCGGCACGGC
>JAHBVI010000273.1 GCA_019637635.1 Anaerolineae bacterium | reverse complement strand
CAGCGGCATTTCGCGCAGCGTGCCAATCGGCCAGACCGTATCACAGTGACCCAACAAAAGCTGCTGCGGGTGATCCGCATCCATATTTCGTGGCTGTGCCTGCAAATGGCCGCCTGTCTTTTGACCGGGCAAATGGGTCACTTCATAATCCAGGCGCGTCAAGGCTTCGCGCAGCAAGGTTTGCACCCCAATCTGGGTTTCCGGTTCAGATGAAGGCGACTCGGCCAACACCAACGCCGCCAGGAAATCTACCATTTCCGCGCGATGTTTTTCCATAAATTGACGAATTTCTGTTACAGGCATAAACCAAGTTTACCAAAGAGTAAGAACCCCTACCAATCTGCCCAAACCGATTGTGAAACTTTTGTCAATGTCCCCCCTACCCGTTACAATCCACCCTGATAAACTCACCATATCTAACTTGACACCAAAACACCTGACACCTAAACACTTGATCACCTGACACCAAACTATGCGCTGGCCTCCCTACGAACATATTTTTTTTGACTGTGATTCCACGCTCACGGCCGTGGAAGGCATAGACATCCTGGCCGAAATGGCCGGGAAAAAGTGGCGCGTGGAAGTGCTGACCAACGCCGCCATGGACGGCAAACTCGACCTGGCCGAAGTCTACGCCAAACGGCTGCAAGCCATCAAACCCACCCAGGAACAAATACGGGAAATCCGCCGCATCTACAAGCGGCACATCGTCGAAGATGCGCGGGAAGTGATTGCCGCTCTGCAAGCCTTAGGCCACCAGGTCTACATCATCAGCGGCGGGCTGGCCGAGCCGGTGGCCGAATTTGGCGTGCATCTGGGTGTGCCCCGCAGCCACATTCGTGCTGTGCATGTGGATTACAACCGGCTGGCCGGGCGCTGGTGGGAAGCGCCCCCACCGGACGCCGACGCCCCGCCACCCGGCCATTACCTGGATTATGAAGAAGGCGCGCTCACCATCAGCGATGGCAAAGCGCAGATTGTGCGGGAACTATTGGCCGAACATCATGGCGCGCCGGACGTGGCCTACGGCCGTAGCCTGCTCATTGGCGACGGCAGCAGCGATTTGCTGGCGGGCAAGGGCGTAGACCTGTTCGTCGGCTACGGCGGCGTGGTAGAACGGCCGCGCGTCCTGGCGGAAGCGCCCGTCTTTTTGCACACGCGCAGCCTGGCCCCGCTGCTGCTGCTGGCTGCCGGGCCGTCAGCCGGCCGCCGTTTACAAGGCACCCCCCATCACGCTATTTTTGAAAAAGGAATTCAACTCATCCAGACAGGAGCTTTAAGTTTTAACCATGACAAACTCAAATCAAAATTCTTTCAGGCAATCCACGCCACATATCAAACTGTTCATTCCGGGACCCACTGAGGTTCTGCCGGAAATCCTGGACGCCCAGGGCAAATGGATGATCGGCCACCGGATGCCGGAATCATCCGACCTGATGGCCAGCGTCGAACCCAAATTGCAACAGGTCTTTATGACCAACCAGCCCGTCCTCATCGCTGCCGCCACCGGCACCGGCTTCATGGAAGGGGCGGTGCGCAACACCATCGCCAAAAAGGCGCTAAACTGCGTCAACGGCGCTTTCAGCCAGCGCATGGCCGAAATTACCGTCGCCAACGGCAAAGCCAGCGAAGTTTACGAGGTGGAATGGGGCCAGGCCATCCTGCCGGAGCCGGTGGCTGCCCGGCTGGCCGGCGGCGAATTTGACGCCGTAACCCTGGCGCACAATGAAACCAGCACCGGCGTCGCCAGCCCGGTGGGGGAAATTGCCAAAGCCATCCGCGCCCTGCCCAATGGGAATGACATCATCATCATTGTAGACGCGGTGAGCAGCCTCTCCGGCGCGTACCTGCCCTTTGACGAGTGGGATTTAGACGTGCTGTTCACCTCCAGCCAGAAAGCGTTTGCCCTGCCGCCCGGCCTGGCCTTCTGCGCCGTTTCGCCGCGGGCGATGGAGAAGGCCAAAACAGTGCCGAATCGTGGTTTCTACTTCGACTTTATTGACATGAACAAGTTCTTGCAGAAACACCAGACCTCGGCCACCACCCCTATTTCGCTGCTGTATGCGGCCGATGTGCAGCTAGACCGGATTCTGGCCGAAGGGGTGGAAGCGCGTATCGCCCGGCACGTGGCGATGCGTGACCGCACCATTGAATGGGTAACGAGTAAAGGGTTCCACTTGTTTGCCGCGCCTGGCTATGAATCAACGACGGTGACAACGGCCGTAAATGCCCGTGACCGTGACCGCGAAATAGACATCTCTGCCCTCAACAAATTCCTGCGCGGGCGCGGCATGATCATCTCCAACGGCTATGGCAATCTTAAAGGCAAAACCTTCCGCATCGCCCACATGGGCGACCTGCAAATGGCCGACCTGGAAACGCTGTTTGCAGCTATGGATGAATTTCTGGCAACAACTTCCTGACGCCTGGTGATAAATGGATGGGGACGGCGAGGACCACACGGCCGTACCTGCTTCACCAACAATACCCCACCATTCCCCATCCATCATCCACTTATGGCTGACGATTCACGGCTCACGGGCTGCGGTTAACTGCCGATACGCCAGCGTCCAGGCGACGGCCGTGAACGCATGAACCACCCCCTTCAACAGCGCCACCAGCAGCGAGATCAACACATTCAATCCGGCCGCCAGGATTCCGGCCAGCGAAGAAGAGCCGGCCGCCAGGGGCACGGCCGTGAGCGCCAAAATCGGCAGCGTCAGCAAGCTAAACAGCCAGCCG
>JAHBVI010000272.1 GCA_019637635.1 Anaerolineae bacterium | reverse complement strand
TGTAGCCAGGTCACTATCTTTGATATTCAAAAAAGCCTGGCTTTTTTTCTGCCGGTACAGGCGATGCGATTTGTCATAACCGCGCACCCATAATTCCGCCACCATGCCGTCGCCAAAAGCCGGCTCCAAAGCCGTAATCTCGCCCGTCATCAACGTCTTCAACTGTTCCCGTGCATCACCTACCTCAATTTTCACCTCTTTCGTCAGATCAAACGGCCCCCCGCCCAGCAGTTCCAAATTGGGGTCAAGCAGGCGAATGGTGAACATATGCGGCAAATACGCATGTTGATCCACCGTCACTTCTGCCACCTGCGCCAGCACCGTTGGCTGCACCGGGCTGCCACCAACGGATAATTTTATCTGCGAAGAGAGCGGTTTTTGGTCGGGCATAGCTGGTCATTGGGTAATTGGGTAATGGGTAATAACAAAATTACCCAGTTACTCAATTACCTCCTATGTGACATCCTTCGGAATAATAATCCGCTGGCCGGGACGCAGCGCCAGCGGGTTGTCGAGGCCGTTATACTCGGCAATGTGCCGCCATTTGGTGGCATCGCCATACACATTGGCGGCAATGTTGTCCAGCCGGTCGCCGCGAATGACCTGCCAGGTACGCAGCACCGGGCCGCCGCCCGAAGTCGGGTTTTGCGCCTGATTCTTGTAATCCTCAATATCGTTGTATTGGGTAAAAGTAATGTCCACTTTGGCGCGAACGGGTGTGCCATCTTTTTTGAACAGGGTGAATTTCTGCGTCATATTGGTGATAACGGCCGCAAATTGAAAGGACCCCCACTTGAAAGCGACACGCGGCGGCTCTTTTTTATCGCTGTTGGCCGCCGCCTCGGTGGGCTGCATAAATTTCCACAACTGCCGCGTTTGCTGGCTGACATCTTCGCCCGTTTCGTAGGTGTCAAAAACCAGCGCCAGTTTCAGCGTCTGCGGCCCCGCTTTTTTGAAGTTGACCGAGGGGCTGTCGCTCTGATTTTTGGCCTCTTCGGAGTAGTTATTGGTTTTGGAAACGGTGTACTCAAACGGGTTGAACATGCACGGTACTTCAAAGCCGATCTTTTCGCCGTTTTCATCCGCTTTATAAATGACAGCGGGTACTAAGTTGCCTCGTGTAGTTGCCATTTTGTTTGGAGGTAATTGTGTAAATACTCAATTACCTGATAACCTAATCACTCACCAATTGTGTATCAACCGGCCCCGCTCACGTTCTCGATCAATGGTTAATTGATTGCGAATGTGCGCGTAGACCTGGCGGGCCAATTCATTTATGTCAACCTCTTCGCCCTCTTTTTTTTCCTCTGTTTCCTCGCCGCCCTCACCCGGTACAGCGGCGGGGCCGCTGGCTTCGCCCCCTTCTTCAAGCTGGATATAGTCGGAAAGATCAGGCGCCGACGGGGTAATGTCCGGTGGGGTAGCCACAGCCGGCGTTGCGGAAGGGGAAACGGCCGTCCCCCCCTCCCCGTCTCGTTTAGCCATAACCATCTGATGAGCTGGCGTCGCCTGCGGTTCGGTCACGGCCGTTACCGGGGGTGGCTGCCCAATGATCGTCCACAAATCGGGCGGCAGCGCGCCTATTTCGGTAGGAACCAACCCGACCTCACTTTCGGGCTGGCGCTGAATGGTAGGCGGCGCGGCCACTTCGCCAGACTCAGGACGAACCGTCCCCCCCATCTCGGCCATTAGCGCCGGCGAATCTGCGCCCGCTGCCGCCAGGGGCGACGGCCGTGGCCGGCGCGGGCGCAGCAGCGGCACCGATGAATCGGTGGGCATTCCCGGCGGCACAGCCGCCAATCGCTCTTCCACCCAAAAATCCTGCGGCGTGGGGGGGCGCACCGGCGGTTCGGTGGGCGTGGGAAATAGGCTGGTGGCAGGGGCAGCGGAGGGCGCAGACGCTTCCGCGCGCTGCACCGTCTGCACCGGCCAGACCGCCTGCAATGGCGAATCGGCTACCGGCGTTTCCTTCGCTGCCAATTCGGCCCCGCCGCTGCCCGGCAGCGCAGTCTCCACCGGGGCTGCCAGCAAAGTGTCATCGGCGGCTTCGGCCCGCAAAATGGTCGGCGCGCTGGGTAACGCGGCGGCAGGCGTAACCGTCGTACTCTCCGTTGGCGGCGTGGACGGTTCGGCCGGCGGCGCAGCCGGAGCCGGTATCGTCGGGGCTGAGGCTGGCGCGCGGCCACGCGCCACGGCCACCATGGGCGCTTCCCGCGGCGGGGCGGCCGGTTGGCGGCTGACCGTGCCGGACGCCGGTTTGGCCGCCGGTTGAGGGCGGGCAAATGAGGGCAGCGGTGGCTGGCTGCTGGCCGCCGCTGGCGACGGTGTTTCTGCTGCTGCCCCTGGCTCAGCTTCTTGCGCCTTATGCCGCCGCATAATGGTCTCCAGCCGCCGCCAATTACGGTCCTCTTCTGACGTTGGCGGCGACACGGTTTCCGGCTGTCGCTGCACCGGGGTGACCGGCGGCGGCACCACCGATGGTTGCGTGGGTAAGGACGCGGGCGTTGTAGGAACAGCGGGCGCTGTAGGAACAGCGGGCGCTGTAGACACAGCGGGGGTTGTAGGTGCAGTGGGCGCTGTAGACACAGCGGGGGTTGTAGGTGCAGTGGGCGCAGTTGGCAATGTAGGCGTTGTAGATACAGCGGAAACGGCCGGAACAGCAGACGCAGCAGGAACAGCGGCTATTGGGGCAGCCGGTATAATCGGCGCGGGGCCAGCCGCCCCCGGCGGCAATGATGTGGCCGCCGGAGACGGTGCGCCGGCTATCGGCGGCGATGA
This sequence comes from Anaerolineae bacterium, assembly GCA_019637635.1. Lineage (GTDB taxonomy): Bacteria > Chloroflexota > Anaerolineae > Promineifilales > Promineifilaceae > CAADGU01. The sequence goes on along the minus strand of JAHBVI010000272.1, from coordinate 72 downwards.
AATGGGGGCAATGGATGAGGCAGGCGCTACCGGCGGTGTTTCCGGTTGGCGCTGTACTGGGGGCGATGCTGT
>JAHBVI010000271.1 GCA_019637635.1 Anaerolineae bacterium | reverse complement strand
GACATCATCCAGTTCATGCAGCACGTCATTGTCCCACCGCTCATCCGGTACGCCAGAGACGTACCAGGCCGAACCGTTATCGGCCAGGATCAGGCCATACGTCTTCATGGCTTGCAGGATAACCTGGGCGTGGGGCGAGTAACCGGAGATGTCGAAGTCCGCCCGCAGACGGACACGCAGCCCCATGGGGGGATATTGCGCCCCGGTCAGGTCAGAAGCATCGTGGCGAGCCGGCCACCAATGTTCTTCGCGCGTTTCGGGAACCGTGAAACGAATGGCATGGCGAATTTCCCCCGCCGCCACTTCATCATAGCGCACCAATCCGGGCAAGATGGGTAATCCGGCGGCGTCAGCCGATGTCCAGCCATCGGGGCGCAGGGCATGGGAGGCCAGGTCATACACCGCGCCGTTGCCTGCTTCCCAACTACCATCTTGCTGGGGATAAGCGGCATACATTTCATAGAGGATGCAGTTATCCCGCTCCAGCACCAGTACATGCCGGTCGCCGTCGCTATCCGGGCCGCCTTCAATGGGGGCATCCGGGGGAATGGGGTAAGGACCGGGGTCGCTCTGTTCCGGCCACCAGATGAAGTCAACGGTCACTTCTGGCTGGCTGCCAGGCACCACCACAAAGGGGATGCCAATGGGGCTATTGGAGCCGGGCGGCCAGACGCCGGAGCCAAAATCCATGTGCAATCCCCTGTTTGCGCCGATGGTGTTGATGTAGGTGCTGGAATTGGGATGGACGGGCAGAGTGTCTATGGGCGTATTCCAGATGTTGTCGGCGGGGAAGATGTCACAGCCGGCGATTTGGGGCGGCGGCGTGCCGGGTTTGGTGACGAGAGGGAGGTAGGTGGGGGGAGTGGAGCCGGTGGGGGTCACGGCCGTGACCCGGCGCACCATCTGCCCCACGAACAATGCCATCAACAAGAGAAGTCCCACAATGGGGAGAACTTTGGTTGTCTTCATATTTCGTTTCCAGGTTGGTCACCGATTATCGGTAATCAGTTATCGGTTATCGGTAAACTGAATGCTTAGTAAGGCGATGGGCTTAACTATACTTGATTGAAACGGGATGAGGTAGCATTCCCACATGGTAGAGTGGGAATCTGAGTTAGAAGAAGAAACGGGTAAACCGGGGAAGTGGGGACGAGTTATCATAACGGCCGTGACCCTGCTCATCCTCGTCTCTTTTCTGGGCGTCATCCTCATCACCTTTTACAACCAGTTCACCGGGCGGCAAACGCTGCCGCCGCGCCTGCCGCAGATCGCCTTTTTGCGCGAAGACACGGGTGGGGTGTGGCAGCTTTTTGTGAGCAATGCGCCTACCGGGGAGAGGGTCAACCAGTTAACCACAGAACCGGGAGATGTGCTTAACTTTGCCGTGTCACCTACCGGCACGGCCGTTGCTTATGCCACCCAAAACGAGGACGGCAGCACAACGTTGAAATTGTTCGATTGGAACGGCCGTGCCGCCAGCAATGTCCGTCCTCTGCTCACCTGTGCGGACGCGGTGTGTGGGCAGATGGTATGGCACCCGGACGGCCGTCGCCTCATTTACGAACGGCGCGAAGGTAACACCCCTCGGTTGTGGTGGCTGGACACCCAAACAGGGGAGACGGTGACGGTGCTGGCAGACGAGACGGCCGTCAGCCAAAACGCCGCCATCTCCGCCGACGGCCAATGGCTCAGTTACGCCGACCCGCTCAACACGGAGACGGTGTTGTATGCATTTGGCGAGGGTACGCAGCAGAAGGTGACAAATTTGTTGGGCAGTACGGCCGTGTGGCATCCCCATTTACCCCGATTTTTGTTTAGCGACTTTGACCTGCTCATCTACCACGGCGACGAGAACCAGACCAGCCATGAAGAGCACAGCCACGATTTTGCCCAGGCCATCCATCTCTACCTGGGCAATACCAGCAATGAATGGTTTCCCTTGTTAAGCGAGACGGGCAATGTGGATGACGCCAACCCCGCCTGGTCGCCGGATGGCAACTGGATCACCTTTGGCCGCAAACCGATACGCACCACGGCGGGACGGCAGTTATGGTTGATGCGGGGAGATGGGACGGAGGCACGGCCGTTGACCGACACCCTCACCATCCATCATGGGCCGCCGGTCTGGTCGCCAGACGGCCGTTACCTGCTCTTTCAACAATTTGACACCACCAACCACACCACCCCCCCACAAATCGCCCTGCTAGAAGTCAGCACCGGGGCCGTCACCCCCCTGGTGGAAAATGGTATCCTGCCGGTGTGGATTCGGTGAGTGGTGCGTGGAGATTGAGAGATTGGGAGATTGGAGATTCACCTTTTCACCTTGTCATCCACGCGGCACTGGGCCGAGCCGCCGGGCAGGCGGTGGCGGTTATCGGCTACCCAGCGGTAAACACGCCCTTGTAGCTGTTTGATGCCGGGCAGGGGGTAGAGCCAGGTCAACGGCCGTGCCCACCACACATAAGCAAGCGCCCCATTCACCGCTGCCGCGCCGCCGCGGAGACGGCCGTCTGGCGGCACAAACCACACCTGCGTCATGCCATCTCCATCAGACAGGCCCAACACCGCCATTTGCGCCGGTATCATTTGCCAGGGGGAAATGGCAACCCGACCCTTTGTCCACGTCTGCACCAGACGCGCCGACTTTTCTCAAAAGCCACAGTCACCATCATAAATGAGCAAGGGCGTGTTGTCTCCTTTCTGCAAACCTTCCTCAATTGCCATTCGTTCCACGCTCGAAATAAATTCCACCTTTTTATCCTCCTCAAACCGGTGTAGGTTTGTGCGAAAAGCCTGCGCCAGTTCTGGCGGTAAGGTCATCACTCAATCAATAGATCATAGCTGAAACCTGCCATCTGTCATTGAAAAGCAGGGTTGCCTGATTATACAATCAACACAGATTTCACCGAGAGATTCTTTACATCTTGGTCCCCATTGACGCCTTTGCATTAACAATTCAAGGAGACTTAACGGGCGATAGCCCACCCACATGAATGAAAATAGAACGCCTTTTTACAACATTTTATCCGCGTCATCCGCGTGAATCCGCGTCCTATTTTCACAGGAGTTTCCATGGGC
>JAHBVI010000270.1 GCA_019637635.1 Anaerolineae bacterium | reverse complement strand
CCCTAAGTTTACGGCTGAATGGCATTTGCAACCAGGGCAATTTCCAACAAAACTTCATCGGTGACGTTAGCCACGCCTTGCACCTGGGGAATGACCAGGTTGTAATCGCCACGCAGCACCTGGGTGGAGGCTGTCCCTTCCAGGCGATCCGGGGACACGGCCGTGACCGTCACCACAAACGTCACCTCCTGCGTAATGTCCCGAATGGTCAGATCACCCACCATCTCAAACGTCACCTCCTGTCCTATCTCCGCGCTGTCTGGCAAACCGTTGATAGCGGTAGGGGTGAAGGTGATAAATTCATACTGGTTGCTGTCCAAAATCTGGTTGCGAATGGCGTTGTTGCGGAAATTATTATCGGTCAACAAGGTGCGGGCATTCACCTGAATGATACCCACCTGCGTAGTAGACAAATCGTTCAAATTGACGGCAATTTGCCCGGCTACCTGGTTGCTCAGGCCAACAACGGTGGTGCGGATGCCGCGCAAATCTTCCTGCAACGTGAAACTAACCTGGGACTCATCCTGGCTGATTTCATACAGGCGCAGGCTGCCAGGATCGGCGGCAGGTTCAGGCGTATCGGTGGGGGGCACGGCCGTTGGTTCGGCGGTGGGTTCGGGCGCGGTTGTGGCGTCCGGTAGCGGGGTGTTGGTGGGCGGCACGGCCGTCGCCGTGTTTGTTGGTTGGGGAATGGGTGTGGCCGTATTGGTGGGCAGTTCCAACGGAATAGCAGCAATGGGTTCGCTGGCCTCCTCCGGCGCGCGCAGCACAAAAAACCAGATGGCGCCAATGACCACCACGCCAATACCTGCCAGAATCAGCCCCCCGATCAGGGTACGGTTACTGTTCATCTTATTTTCCTCACTTTTTTGAACCTGGTTGTTGAATCAGGGGGTATTGTAGGGGTGGGGCGGAACTGGCTCAAGCGGCAGAGGGGTGGTCTTATTGATTTCTCACGGCGGGGGGTAAGTGAGTAATTGGGTAATTGGGTAATTCGATAATTACCCAATTACCATTATGCCGCAATTTCGGCGCGCAGGGCGTCGGGGTCGAGGATGGTGATACGACCGTTGCTCATCATAATCCATTGCCGTTCCCGGAAGTCACGCAGCGCCTTGTTGGTGCTTTCGCGGGTAGCGCCAATCAGGGTCGCCAGTTGTCCCTGGGTCAACGTGGTATTGATGAACACGCCATCCTGGGTGGCCTGGCCGTAATTTTGGGCCATTTCCATGAGCTGCCGCGCCAATCGCTGTGGCACCGGCATGGTAGTCAGGGTATCAATGTTGCGTGTGTTGTGGCGCACCTTGCTGCTGAGTTCCTGCATAAAGTTTAGCGCCAACTGCGGATTCTGGCGCATATGGTCGCGGAACGCTTCCCGGTTGATGGTTAGCAGCACGGTTGCCTCCATGGACACGGCCGTAGCCGAACGCGGCAGCCCATCAATAATCGCCAGTTCGCCAAAGATATTACCGGGCCGCCCCAGCAAAATAACCGACGTTTCCGTGCCATCCAACCCGTTGATGAAGATACGCACCTGCCCGGACTTCACCAGATACAACACCCGCCCCGGATCACCCTGGCGGAAGATGATGTCGCCCTGGGCAAACGGCCGTTCCACCACGTCATTCAATATCTGTTTTAAGGCAGATTCGCCGACGCCGCGAAACAGGTCGGTATTTTGCAGAAAGTTGAGTGTATCCATACGTCCGCCCATTTTAGCTGAATCCAGTGGCGCGTGTGCCCAAAAAAGCGTTGAATTCTTGGGAAAAACCTCCCGCTGTCCGTCATTCGTGAGCCGTAACCCGTAAACCGACGGCTCACGGATTACGGTTCACGGAATACGGATTACCGATAACCGATTACCCAAAACACCAACCCCACCGCCACCGCCAGGCTGACGCTGGCGAGCAGTTCGGCCAGGTAAACGGCCGTCTGCTCATCCTGTATCGCGCGGGGCATTTCCAGCAAAAAGCGGGGCAGCACCACCAGCGGTACCAGGTAAAACTGGCCTAAAGCGACGAAGGTGACAATCAGCAGCCGTTCCATCATCGCCGGGTATTTGTCACTGCCGCCAAATTCCGGCGGCGCGCCTTTTACCAGGCCATAGGCGGCAAACTTCACCACCACCCACGCCGGCATGGTGACAAAGGCATAACCCAGCAGATAAATCATCACCATCTCCTGGTTGAGCCGGAAGCTCAGACTGCCACCGAATTGACCCATATCCAGATACCCACCACCGGCAAGGGCGGCAGCAATGACCACAAAATGGGCGATTTGGTCGGCTACAAAGCGGCCCAGCGGTGAAAATGGCAGCTTATACAGCAGCCCCACCGCATCAATGACAAAGTGCATGGCGCAGATGAAGAGCGCCCAGGGCAGAAAGGCGGGGTCTACCAACACGGCAAAGAAGAGGGTCACGGCCGTCAGCACCAGACAATGCGCCGCCACTCCTTTCAACTCCCGCGCCTTCCACGCCGCCAGAGAATTCCATTGCAAAATATAATCGCCAACCAGATGAGCCAGAATCATTGCCAGTACCATCCTATAGTACCTCCCGTTGTGCGTATTCCGTAACCCATAATCCGAAGTCCGATTACGGATTACGGCTTACGGTTTACGGTTCACTGATACTGGCAGTGTAGGCCACACGCCTACCCCCCGCTGTGAAATGGATCACAACCTTACACTAAATGACAAATGTCATACCCTGCTTGTGACAATTGTCACTAATGAACGGCCGTCTGGTCGGGTAAATTTTCGTCAACCAAAATGTTGAGTATGTTGGTCAACAATGTCCATTTTTCAGATTAACCGCCGTACCGATTATGCCCTGCGCATCCTGATTGAGCTGGCAATGCAAGCCGATGTTTGCCTGCCGGTGCGAGAGATTTCGCAGCGCACGAGCGTGCCCAAAGCGTTTCTGCATAAGATTACGGCCGATCTGGCCAAAGCCGGCCTGATACAAACTCAGCCTGGCCCTGGTGGGGGTCTGCTGCTCTCTATTCCTACCGATCAGATCAACATGCAACATATTCTGGAAGCGATGGAAGGCCCCATTTGCCTCAACCTGTGCCTGCTGCGGCCCCATGAGTGCCCCCGCGA
>JAHBVI010000027.1 GCA_019637635.1 Anaerolineae bacterium | reverse complement strand
ATCTTAGGGTCAGGGTTTCTTGATGGAATGGTATATTTCGGACGAGGTTCGCTGTTGCTGCTCAAAATGTATTCTTTGGGAACCTTATTATTCTTGTCAGCGGGGAATGTTCTGGCTCTATATTCCCAACTTATCATTATTGCACCTCCAATAAATACCTTATGTGAATTGTTGGGTTTGTTACAGGAACAAGGGTCATCGGTGTTCAGAATTTGTACCAGGCATAATTTATGAAGCGGACGTCAGTTCTTCGCGTATGATCCGGCGAAGCATATTCTCCAGATCTTCGTGGCGAATGCTGTCCCGTAACGTATCGTTAATCAGGGTTTGGTAGCCTCGCCCGCCGGCCCTGGTCTTAAAGAAAGCGACAAGGTCGGCATCCAGATACATATTGATCCGAACTTTGCCTTCCGGGATTGCTTTGCCGCCAAAGCGCATGACGCCGCGAGTTATCTGTTCTGGGGTGATTTCAGGGATATCAGATAAGTCAATATCCTCATCTGTAGCCTGATGTAGAAAATCCCAGTCAGTCTCCGAATGTGTTGAAAAAGATGAATTCTTCATGTTTGGTTGCCTTTCGCATGGATATAATCCGCGTACTATCTTGTTCTTCGGTGTGAGCAATGACCACAAATTCGTCGGCTAAGATACCAATTGTGATGAAGCGTTGTTCTCGATAGTCAAATCGATCATCTTCAAAGGTAACGGTAAGGCCGTCAAATACGATTTCAGCATCAGCAAAATCCAGGCGATGTTTTCTCAAATTGCTTTCACGTTTAGCTTCATCCCAAGTATATTGCATAACAAAATTGTACACACAACTGTGTGTATATCAAGGGTGTTAGCTAAAATCGAGTGTGGAGAGGTGTCTCTGCAAGATCTGACAGGTCTTTTGCGCCGGAGCAGAACATGGCGATCCGCAATTCGGTCGTGATCGTTTCGGCCATTTCGATGACGCCGTCTGCGCCGCCTTTGTCGGCGGCGCGCAGGAAGTCGCCAGCGAAACCTACCAGGTTAGCGCCCAGGGCGATGCACTTGGCCACGTCAATGCCATTGCGGATGCCGCCGCTGGCGAAGACCGGTAAATGGGGGGCGGCGCGGCGGCAGTATTGGATGGACACGGCCGTGGGAATCCCCCAGTCTATAAACGCCCCTGCTACCCGTGCATGGCGGGCCGTGGGCGCACGATGCATTTCCACCTGGCTCCAACTGGTGCCACCGGCCCCAGCTACATCAATAGCGGCTATACCTGCTTCGACCAATCGGCGGGCTGTTTCCTCCGCAAAACCCCACCCCACTTCTTTGGCAATAACAGGTACGGGCATCTGCTTGCAGATGTGTTCGATTTTGGGCAGCAGATTGGCAAAGTTACCGTCGCCTTCTGGCTGGACGGCCTCTTGCAGGGCATTGAAATGCAGGATGAGGGCGTCAGCTTGAATCATTTCCACCAGCAGCAGGCACTCATCCAGCCCATAGCCGTAATTGAACTGCACGGCACCCAGGTTAGCAAAAAGCAAAATATCAGGGGCCACATCGCGCACCCGGTAGGTGTCGGCCAGCGATTCGTCTTCGACGGCGGCGCGCATAGAACCGAGACCCATGGCGATGCCCGCCGCCTGCGCCCCGGCAGCCAGGGTGCGGTTGATGGCCCGGGCTTCGGCCGTGCCGCCGGTCATGGAAGAGATGAGCAGAGGGGTTTTGAGCGTTTTGCCGAAGAGGGTGGTGGTGGTCGTAACATCGGCCAGGTCAATTTCGGGAAGGGCCTGGTGCATGAAAAAGTATTTTTCCAGACCGGTGGTCACTTTTTTGAAAGCGACGTCTTCTTCCAGGTTGATGCGAATGTGGTCAGCTTTGCGCCTTTCGGTGAGGTCTGGGGAGGGTGCCAGGGTCATGTATTTCTCCGTTCATTAGAATTTGCCAGGGGAGTATACCTTACTGAGCCACGCCAGGCACGTGGGCGAAACCTATTCCGCAACAACAAACTCTGAGCATCCGGGTAAAAAGGAACTATTGACGACGGCCGTGCCCTACACCCATAATGCCGGTATGTTTCAAGCTATACGTCAGGTGATTTTTGCATTTATGGCCGTGTGCTGCGGCCTGATTGGGTTGTTCTGGTTCTGGTTTATGTATCAGTTCAGCCTGAAATGGCTGGATGCCGACGGCAACGTTGGGGCTGCGATGGGTGCAACCGTTGTTTTCGGCCGCGAAGGCGCGTATTGGATTGGCGCTATCGCTGTTGGCTGGCTGCTGCTGGCGCTCTTTTTCGGCTTTATGCAGTGGCGGGTTTCTCGTCATCCGTAAACCGTGAGCCGAGAGCCGCGAGCCGTAAACCGTGAGCCGTAAACCGTAAACGGATTACGGTTTACGGATTACGGTTTACGGATTACGGATTACGCATTACCGATCACCTTCCGCTCCGTCCACGTCTGGCGGTTGGCGTCAAAGTGAGACACGGCCGTTTCGGCAAAGGGCATCATCTTACGGCTGAAATAGTGGGGCAGCCCTTCGGCCGAGAGGTTGTCCAGCGTTTGGGCGTAGCTGCGCAGGATATGTTCGTCGAGCAGGTCGCCGCCAGTGCGGCCAACGGCCGTGACCGTCTCCACGCCCTTCTTCCCCCATTCCACCAGGTCCAATGCCATCAAGCCACTTACGTTAGCCGGGCTGGTTCCCTCTGCCGTCGCCGTCGTTTCTATCTGTGACCAGAGCGTTTCCAGGCGGGGCAGGAGATTGGTGGTGTTGTTGAAGAGACGGCCGTAGCTCTGGCGCAGTTCTTCGGCCGTTTGTTTTATATCATCGGCGGACAGCGGTGGGATGTTGACGGTCTGGGCGCTTTTATCGGAGGCGGTGTGCAATGCGTCTAGCAGTTCATCCAGGCTGTTGATCTGCGTCTCTTCGGCCAACACACCGTTTTCTTTCAACTGAGCTACCAGCCGGTGGAGGAAGACCTTGCTGCCGGTGGCGGCGTCACTGGCAATGGCAAAAATCCACAGCGGCGAGAAGCGAATCCACAGCAGGCCGGCCATATCCACAAATGAACCGGCCATGCGGCGGGGCATGAAGTTGCCTTCCAGGTTACGGGTGGGCACGGCTGTCAGCACACGGCGATCCATTTGGGCCACCTGCTCAATCAAAAACTGTTGCAAGTCGCCAATGGTGACGCGGTAGAGGGTGGATTGCTGCAGGGTGGGGGGGATGAGGGTTTCGGAGAGTAGCACGGCCGTGCCGCCTCCTACCGCCGCCAGAGAACGGATGGTACGCTCCGGGATGGAAAGCAAAAAGCCAAGCTGCTTACGGGTTTCAGGATTCAGGTTGTTGAACATGGTTCTCCTGTAATTAGGAATTATGAATTATGAAGGATGAATTTTCATTCATCGCCATGTCAGGGAGTACGCAGCCGGAAGGGTGTGGTTGCATACGGGGCAGGCGTTTCATGTTACAATAACGGCCGTACTTGCCACCCTCCAAACCGGCCTCCAATCTGCCGAACACGCTGCCTTCCTCAAAAAAGAAATTGAGTAATTGGGTGATCACCCAATTACTCAATTACCTCTCACCGCCCCACCCCTACGCTGCCGCCAAACGCAGCCGACATTTCCTCGTAAATAGCGGCAATACTGGCCTCATTTCCGGCAAAAAAGTTGCCGTTTGTCTGCGAGGCCAGGTTGCGCATAGTGTTGACGTCGGCGTCACTGCCATAGGCGATGGTGAAAACCGTCAAATTGTTAGCCACGGCCATGCCGATGGCGGAGTTGGCATTATACCGGTAGCTGCGCGTATCCTGCCCGTCTGATAAGACAACCAGGGCATTGGTGGTTTGTGGTTGGGTGGTGCTGTGCAGCAATACCGCGCCATCACCAATGGCGTCAAAAAGAGTGGTGTCCCCCTCGGCGCGCAAGTTGGTGATCGCATTGATGATTTTTTGCCGGTTGGGACCAACCTGGATGTGGTTGATAATCAGTTCCGGTTCGGTGCTAAAGGCGATGATGGAGAGATAATCCTCTTCACCCATTTGCTCCACAAACTGAATGGCGGCGGCGCGCATACTCTCCATTTTGTTACCGCGCATACTGCCAGAAGTGTCCAGCAGCAGCGCCAGGTTGACATTTTTGCGCGCTTCCTGCCATAACTCTTGCACCGCATACACAGAAGCGACGGAAGGGGGTGAGAACACGGCCGTAGGCTGAGATGGATCCACCCCATGGGCTTCATCCAGAGGGGCGGCCGGGGGCACGGCCGTGTTTACTGGCCGCAAACCCCCTGCCAGCGCCAACTGCTGCCCCGCCTTGCTGAGCAAATAATCCCGGAATAGCCGCGCCGCTTCCTGTTGGGCGGCGCTGGCGGCGCGGTTGATGCAGGCAGGGTGCGTGGCCATAAACGTACCTTCAAAGGGGTAGACGGCCACAAGTTGCCCATTACCGTCATTCACTACGTCACTTTCATACATCACCCCGCCGCTCAGGTAATTGAGGTCCCGGCTGCTCATGGCTGTACTCAGGGCGCGAGTATTGGGGCTAAACCAGGTAACGCCCCCCTCAAAAGCGCCCACCGATGCCTTGACAATGGGGCGTTGGATATCCGCTTCTGTCACTGCTTCTGTGGTGATTTGGGCGGACTGTACCAGGGAAAGCAGGGTGCTGACGCCGCTGCCGGAGAGGCCGGGATGGGTATGGCTGAGGCGGAAAGCGTCACCCAATTCGCCGCCGCTGTAGTAATTCCACAGGACATCGTCGGTGGCCAGGCTGCCCACGTCCAACCAGCCCAACGGCAGGCCAGGCCAACCCAACGCTTCGGCCACATCCCGCCACATGGCGATGACTAAGGGACTGCGCGCCACGCTGACACAATCGCTCTGGAAATTATTGTTACCCTGGTCGGCCAGGATGTTGGCCCACACCATTTCGTCGGGAATCCACAGCGTGGGTTCAGCGCCGCCGCTCATCTCGGTGACGGCCTGCCCGGCGTCGGCGGGGGTAAGCTGCACAAAGACGGATTTACCGTCGCTGGTTTGGGTTTCGCTGGCGTTGAATTGGCTCACGGCCGTGTCCAACCACGGCGCCAGACTGGTATTGGCGATAACTTCCACCACTTCCGCGTTACGCGGCGGCTCGTTTGCCGCCGAATTGCCCAGGCTGCAAGCCAACGTGGTCAACACCACCATGAACAAAAAAGCAAAAATACCGCTGTACCGGTTCTTTTTCATCTATCACTCCACTCCGATAACCGATAACCGATTACCGTTCACTGCTCACCACTCACCGCTCACTGTTCCCCACTCACCGCCCCGCCGTCACCAAAGTCAATTCCACGTAGCGGTCTTGTGCCTGCACGTTGGGATCATCACTGTTGCGATGGTCTGGCGGTGGCAATGTCGCTTCTACCACAAAACGGGCCGGGTCAATACCCTGCGACACCAGATAATCTACCACCGACTGCGCTCGCCCCTCGGCCACCTCCAGGATGTCAGACTCTGTCCAGGGCGGATCATTGGCCGGCCAGGCGGAAGAGCCTTTCACGCGCAAAAACAGGCCAATGCTTTGAGACAGAGTAGGCACGACGCAGTTATCCAAAATCCGGCGCGATTCCAACGTCAGTTCGGTGGATTCGGGCAAGAAGGTGAAGGTGCGGCAGGGCAGCACGGCCAGGGTAGCCGCGTCGCCGGTGCTGACGGTGCTTAAATCCAGTTGGGAGGAGATGGAGAAGGTGTCGTTGACGGGACGGCCGTTGGGCTGCAAACTGGCCTGTTCGGCGGCGCGAATCACAAAACCGGGGTTGACCAGTGCTTCCACGTTGTCATTGGGCACAGGCACGTCAGACGCCGCCCAAACACGCCGGGCGATGGACAGCCGGTTGACAATGGGGCGGATGTCCCGCATCACAAAGGCATTATCGCCCAGGTCGGACTGGGCCACGCTCTCCAGCCACAGACGCAAATCGTCGCTGGCAGATTCGGGGTAAACAAAGCTCCAATCATTATGGCCCCAATTGGCGATGTGGGCCGCAGCCGTGTCAAAATTCTCCACCTGGTCTTTCAGGGTGGCAAACCAGGCATTGTGGAAGTTTTGTACCAGGTTGGCGTCGTTAGCGATGGTGTCCCGCGAGGTGACGATAACGTCCATGACAATGCGCAGTTGGTTGGAACTGAGCAGTGGTTGACCGCCGCTTTGTTCCGCGTCATAAATGTCTGGCTCCCAGCCAGAAACAGCGTCGGCCTGACCATTGTTAAAGGCGGCCACCGCATCCGCCACGCTGTCTTGGGGCACCAGCGTCACCTGAGAACGTGGGCTGAGTTGGGCAATGGAGAGGACGTAGTAAACGAAGTATTCCCCCACGCTGCCCCGTGAGAAGGCAATCCGTTTGCCTTGCAGGTCGTTGATGGTGGGCAAGTCTCGCCCCCACAACTGGTCGGCGCCGGCGCTTTCGTCCACGATGGCGGTAATAACGCCGGGACTGGTCAGGGCGACAGAGTCCAGGGTGGTGAGCAGGCAGTCCCAAATGCCGGCGTTGAGCAGGGCGGTCCGCTGCTCTTCAGAGACATCATAGGCCGGGTCTTCATCCAGGAAAAAGGGGACGATGCCCAGGTGGAAGCCATTGGCGATGTCCTGCCCGGACATTTGCATTTGCTGTAAGACGAAGTAGCTGCCAAAGGCATCCGCGCCACAGACGTAGGCGGGACGGCCGTCGTCGGCGTCATAGTTCGGCCCCCAAATCGGCTCTGGGGATTCCAGGTTGACGGTGACGGTGCTGGCGGGGGCGATGGTGGGCTGGGTTACAGCCGGGGTTGCTGTCCCGTCCCCTTGCTCTGGCAACGCATTGTTAACCAGACTAAACGTAATAAAGCCACAAACGGCTATCAGCGCCACCCCCACAATGGCAATAAAAATAAGACGTGTTCTGTCCATCCTCTACACTCCTTTTAACCATGAATGATGGATTGCCGGTAGATTGTAATAAGAGGAGTGGGCATGCTCAGATGCCCGCCGGTTCGCATCTGAGCATGCGAACTCCACTTCGATCTATTGATTGCGTCTATCCGGCAGCTTAAAGCCGCTGCCGTAGGAGATCAAACTTACGCTGAAAAAGGTCCGGGTCCGCTTTTAGCCCATAACTTTCATAACGAGGTAGAAGATCATTAAAGAACGATTCCAGTGTAACAAAGTCAATGAGCTGCCTGTTAACCATACTTGATACGTCGGCAAAGTCCTTTTCGTTGCCGCGATGAATTTTGCTCAGAGCCACAGCATAAAAATCAAAGTGAAAAACTTCAATCTGCCCGTAACGGCCGATGTATTGGTGACGGTCGGCGTATCCGGTGGGCAAGGGGATAAATTCTCCTGGCGACGCCTCTTCAATTGGCAAATGTAATTCACGCCTGATCTGTCGCAGGCAGCGAATAAACTCAGCGTGAACTTCTGGCGTCACGTCAAAGTGGATGTCAATGTCAAAGGTACTGGTTTTGCCCCCAGCCAGAAGTAATGATGCGCCGCCAACCAGATATAGTCGTGCTGTATAGCGGAAACAACTGCCCAAACGCTCCAGAAAATTCTTTAGCCCTTGAGCATCAACCATCTGATCAGCCATGCGTCATTTGCTCCAGATTTAGTTGCGTCAAAAGCAATGAGATAGCCGATTGATATGCGCTTAACCAATCATAACCGGTCTGATTTGTGTAATAGTCAGCCAGGGTGCGCAACCCCGTTTCACCAAAATGCTCCTCCAGGGGTGGAAGGTGATAATGTGTTAGCCCAAAATAGTTGGGCAGCAGCGGAAATGTGCCCAGATACAATTGCAGCATGGAGAACCAGAAACGCTGCAAATACGCAGCGGCCGTATAAAAATGGCGTAGCGCATCGGCCGTTTTCGGCTCAAGCGTGGCGGTTAAGGCGGGCACATATTGGTGCAGTTGCGGTTGGCGCAGAAATAAGGCGATCAAAGATTCACGCAGGCGCGGGTCACTGTGTCCGGCCAATGCCGCAATCAATGAGGCCGGCGTTAACGATTTCCCAGAGATGGAAGGTTGTGAAAGCCTCAGGTAATGAATGCCATAAGCGGCCAGGTTTTCTACCAATAAGGATTCTGCTTCCAGAGGAATAGTCTCAATTTTAGCCAACATAATGGGTATTGTAACAAAAAGTGGGCTAATCATTAGCAGCCATAAGCCACCAGCAACCAGCCCCACTCACGAAATCACACTGAGGGGGATGAAACCGACGAGACGTTGATCGCTGTGCGCACGGCCGTCGCCGCCATTCCCACATGCCAATCCCCCCTCGCTTTCCGCAATGCGCACCCCGTCCCGCGCTTCGCGCTCAATGCGGCAACCGCCGCCACACAGCGGCAAGTCGGGGCAGTGGTGGCATTTGCTGGGCAGCCCGGCCCACACCGGGTCATCCTCCCGCTCGCGGAAGCTGCGGAACAGTTCGCTGCGCCAGATGCGTTCCCAGGGGTCGCGCAAAATGTTGCCCGCCGCCACATAAAAAGACTGGCAGGGCAGCACATCCCCGTTTGGTTCAATACAGATGGAATACTCACCCGCGTTGCACCGTTTGGCCCCAATTTCCAATTCCACCGGCGACATGCGGCAGTATTCGGTAGGGGTGTACCAGAGGAAACGCATCCCCTTTTCCTGGGCATGGTCGCGCACGCGGATGAGCAGCGGTGGCATTTCCGCTTCGGAGATGGCGTTGGGGTCGGCAAAACCGCCGCCGCTGTAGATCATGCCATTCATGGCAAAGGTGCGGATGCCCAGGTCGTAGAGGAAATCTATGATCTCCTCCACATGATCCATGTTGCGGCGCATGAGGGTGGTGTTGGTGATGGTGTGCAGCTTACTGGCAACGGCGTTTTCAATGCCGCGCACGGTCTGGTGGAACGATTTGGCGTTCATCACCGCGTCATGCACGTCGGGGCGGTTGGAACCCAGGGTGATTTGCACGTGGTTCAGCCCGGCGGCTTCCAGTTCGTGCAGGTAGGGGAGGTGGGCCAGGCGACGGCCGTTGGTATTCATCCCCACCACGTGCCCCAAACTATCCGCATACCGGATGATCTCCGGCAAATCCGGGTGCAAGGTGGCCTCGCCGCCAGTGATAATCAAGTGGGGCACACCCACTTCATGCAACTTATCAATCACCCGAAACCACTCGGTTTTGCCCAGTGAGGGCATGTCAAACCGGGCCGGTTCGTTGTAACAATGGTTGCAGCCATTGTTGCAGCCGTAGGTAATGGCCAGGTCAGCTTTATAGGGCGCGTCGGCGCGGTGGCTGAACAGGGCGGTGCGCTGCAAATCTTCCACGGCGCAGGTGGGGCAGCCCGTTTCCGGCTCGCGGAAACGATGCACCATCTCATACATCTGCCCCAGCTCTTTGCCCAACTGCGGCCAATCTTCCCGGCGTACCTGGCGGCGCAAATTGGCCTGCACCTGCGACTGCGGCAGGTCACACAGCGCCAGGTAGGCCATGTGCAGGGCGGTGGGATTCAGGTGAATGGCATCGGTTACGTCCACAAAGAGGACGCCGCTGTTGTCCGGCTCTACGCGCAAATGGATGCGCTTCTGCCCGCCAGGCAGGGCCACACGAAAGGTGTGCATTCCCGGCGTGGGCCGGGGCAGGTCACTAAACAGGGTGCGAAAACCATGCCAATCTTGCCGGATACTTTGCAGTAAATTCACCATTTGGGCGCCTCTTCAAACTGGTAGGAAGCGCCGCAGTAGGGGCAGTTGACAAAAATAGCGCCAGCCTTTATTTCAATCGAATTCTTGTCCAGAACACCGCCACAGTTCTGGCATTTAATCTGCTCCAGGCTTACGTCACCGCTGAGATCAACCTGTTGCACGATGGTCGTTTGCGCGGGCTGCGGTTTTACCCGCGTCATATAGACGAATACGGCCGCTGCCGCCAGCAAGATCACGCCGACACCTATGCGTAGAGGCGATCCCTGTGACCCGGTAATAAAAATAAACCCAAAAAACGCTAACACTGCGGCTACCAGATAAGAAACTATTTTCATCATACCTCCTTAAGGGCACGTTCAAGTAAATCGGATGAAGCGACTGCGCCCAATACCGCAAGTATAATGGCCCATAAACCTGGGCGGCCAGTTCTGGGCCAAGTAGCATGTCAGCCAGGAGGCGGTATAGCTCTTCAGGGGAGGCATCTGGATGCCGTTGCCGCAGCCCGGCCAAAGCCAACTGGCGCGCGGTACGATTGAGGTTTTCCATCATTTCTAGTTTGCGCCAGGCTGGTGTCTCCCGCCAGAGTTGGAAGAGAATGGCTTCCACGTCTGGCGGGGTATCCATATTCATTTCGCGCCAGGTTGGAATTTTACGCTGCTTTGGTTCCGGGTTCATGGGTGTAGTTTAGCATAGGGCGGGCGTGAGGTATAGGCCAAATCCCTTTACCCACTTACCCATTCGCCTGCTCATGCTGCCACAATTGCACAATCTCGCGGTGGAAGGGCACGGCCGTCACATACTTCTCCCTCAACTCTGCATTCTCAATGCCGGCGGCCCGCTCTTGCAGTAGATGGTAGGCTTCGTTCAGGATGGCCGCCGCTCGGCCGTCGCCGACTGCCTGCAACACCTGGTAACAGGTCAGGTAAACACGCAGTGGTTCGTCTGTGCCATGCAGGTTGCCGGTTTGCAGGTGGTTGAGGATGGCATTGACGTGGGCCACGGCCGTGTCCAGATTGCCCTGCGCCAGCGCCAGCCGTGCCAGCCCGGCCAAAGATTCTTGCTCCCAATTCAAATTGCCCACTTCCCGGCACAATGCCGCCGCCCGTTCATAAGCCGCCGCCGCTGCCGCCCACTGCCCCAGCGCCGCCTGCGCATGGCCAATCGTGCGCCAGGCCAGGCTGCTTTCCGAGCGCAGTCCCACTTTTTCGGTGATGTCGGCGGCTTCACGGCCGTAAGCCAACGCCTGTGCCTGATCCCCCTGTTGATGGTGCAATAACGCGAGACAAACCAGCACCTCTACTTCACTTTGGGCATTATTTGTTTCCCGGTACCTGATGAGTAGGGGTTCATACAACGCCATTGCCTGCGCATAATCACCCTGGTACAAGGCCACCGTACCTAAATTAAGCAGTGAAAGATTTTCGCCGTAGCTGTCGGCCATTTCCTGCCGCAGCCGCAGCGATTGGCGCTGGTAAACTTCGGCGATACGGTATTGGCCCAGGTGCGCGGCTACCAGACCCAGGTTGCCCAGCACAAAACTCTCGTTGCGCCGGTCGCCGATGGCTTGCATGATGGCTAAGGCGGCCTCGTAGTGGGTGCGGGCGGTGGTATAGTCGCTTTGGGAGAGGGCCACCACCCCTAGATTGTTGAGCAAACTGCTCTCACCGCGCCGGTTATTGGCCTGCTGCTTTAAGGTGAGCGCCTGCTGGTATTGGTGTTGTGCTTCGGGATAATCGCCCTTAGACCAGGCAACGTTGCCCAGGTTCATCAGACAGTCGGCAGCCAGATCGGTTTTGTGGGCGCGGCCGGCTAACTGGTGGGCGTGGCGGAAACAACGGCGCGCTTTTTCATAGTCGGCCTGACGGAAAAGAGCGCGGCCCCATTGTAAATAGGCAGCGGCTTCTTGATCCGGGTGGCGGGCCAGGCCAGACATGGCCAGCGCCTGTTGGGCGGCTTCACAGGCAGCGCCATAATCACCGGTCACTTCGGCGTAGCGGGCCTGGCGCAGGGCGACATCGGCTTCCTTGCCGTGGTCACGCAGCAGGCGGGCCAGCCGTTGCAGCGCCTTCAGTTCGTTCTGTTGCTGGCTACGGTCGCCTTGCAGGTCGAATAGCTGTTCGCGGCGCTGGTGCAGGTCGTAGAGACGGCCGTATTCCCCCTCCGGTATTAATTCCAGCGCCCGACTAAAGTAATCCACCGCTTCCTCATTGGCGAAGCGGTCGGCGGCAGCCACGCCCGCTTTGATCAGGTATTCTTGTTTTTTGGGCAGGTTTTGGCTACGGCCGTAATGAAATGCCAGCAAATCTACAAATCGTTCGGCGTCCAGGTTTTCAATGAAGTGTGCCAACTGTTCGTGCAAAATGGCGCGGGTGGCAAAAGGCAGGCTGGTATAGGTCACTTCCTGCGTGATGATATGTTTGAACATGTAGACCAGTTCCGGCTCTGGCTGATCAACGGGCGTCAGGTCTAAATTTTCCAGTTCTACCAAGTAATTGCGCACCTGTTCGGCCGTGCCCAGTTCCGGGTAATAACCCATCAGCCAGCCAAAACGGAACAGGCGGCCAATGATGCTGGCAATTTTCAGGGTGAGTTTCTGGTCTTCGTTAAGTTGGTCTATGCGGCTGAGAATGAGGCTGTGCAGGCTGTTGGGCAGTTCCAGGTTTTCCAGAGCGGTGGCGTCTGCCAGATTCAGGCCGCGATCATGCAGGTAATTGATTAGCTCTTCCACATAAAAGGGATTCCCCTGTGCGCGGGCAATCACTTGTTGGATCAGGGTGGGGGGTACGGCCGTGGCGCTGGCGGCGAATTGTTGTTTGAGTTTGATCTGCGTGAGTTCTTCAGCTTCGGCAGTGGAAAGTTCGGCCAGGGGCACGGCCGTGAAATGGGGCATCGCTTCCAGGCGTGGCTTTTGCAGGCGGGTGTACTCTGGCGGTCGGTAAGCCATGATGATGAGTACCGGCAGTTGGATTATCCCCCGCCCCATTTCTTCCAGCAAATCATGGGAAATAGGATCAATCCAGTGTAAATCCTCAAACACAAACACCAGCGCCGTGCCATCTGCCTGAGCCTGTCTGGCCTGGCTCTGTATACAGGCCAGCAGCAACGCCTCTAGCGCCGAACGGCGGGCTTTGGTGTCTAGCGATATGGTGAACGCATTTTCGGGTACAGGCAGCCCCAACGCGGCCGCCAACAGCGGGATGGCTTCCTGGCGTTCCGGGGCCAGCCGCATTACCTGGTTCTGTAAATTCTGTATCTGCTGCGTCAATGAATTACCGGGATTGATGCCCAGGAAAGCGAACCAGATAGGCAGCCAGACCAGATAAGGGATGTTGGCGCCGTAAGATTGGCAGTCGCCCAGGTAAATAGGCAGGCCGGCAGATTCGGCCAGCCGGGTAATTTCGTTGACCAGCCGGGTTTTGCCCATACCGGCTTCGGCCGTAATGCCAATTATCTGGCCGCGTCCCTGGCGGGCCAATGTGAGCTTTTGCCGAATCTGTTCCAACTCGGTGCGGCGGCCAACCAGGGGGATGCTGTAATCCGGCGCTTGCAAGAAGCCGGTTTGGGGTCGCCGCCGCCGGGTAAGGGAAAAAACGTGTACGGTTTCGCTCTTGCCTTTGAGCGGCACGGCTTCTACCGGCTCCAGGTAATAGCCACGCCGCAGAAGCTTTTCCACCGTTTCGCTGACCAGAATCTGGCCGGGTTCGGCGCGCTCCATGAGGCGGGCAGCCAGATTGACGTGGTCGCCCAGCACGCCATAGGTACGGCGGCTGTGGCTGCCATAGGAACCGGCGCGCATGACGCCCCGGCTGATGCCAATTTGCACGGGCGTGGCCGCCAGGAAAGGCAGTTTTTCCAGTTCCAGGGCGGCGTTGGCGGCGCGGAAAGCATCGTCTTCGTGGGCGATGGGCGCGCCAAAGGAGGCGTAGAGGTAGCTGCCCTTATCGCCGATGGTCAGTTGCAGCAGCGCGCCGCCGTATTGGGTGAGGATGTTTTGCACGCGGCGGACAAAGTCGTCCAGTTTGTGGGCGGCGTCGGGGTCGTCTTCGTAGTTGAGGCCGGTGAAGCGCAGGAAGAGGGCTACGGACGGCCGTAACTCCGTTAGAAATTGTCCTTGCCCGGCCTGTTCACGCTGGTAAACGGCCGTGAGCAGCCAGGGGCGGGTTTGGCTCAGGGGCAGGGCGTCGGCGGCAAAGGGGGGCCATTGGTGGGCGGGCACGGCCGTGAGTAGGTCGGTAATCACGGCGAAAGCGTGGTCCGCGGCGTCTGCGCGCCATTCGGCGATAGACGCAGCGCTGCCTAAGGCAGCAATGGTGGCCTTGTCGGCCAGGGTTTCACCGGGTCGGGCCAGCTTTTCGGCGGCAGCCAGGCGGGTGATGGTGCGCCCAGCCAATGTGTCCAGCAGTTGGATGTCTGGGTCGCCAACCAAAAAACGGCGGGCGGGGCCACTGGTAACGGCCGTTTTCATCGCCAGGCGCGCCATGTGCCCATCGGCCAGTTTGATTTCTGTAAAAGCGGTCATAACGGTCTGTAAGGCCAGCGCCGCCGCCACCGCCCGTTTGCTGGCCTGGCCTTGCTGCTCGTCAAACCAGCAGGTAATGGAATCCCCGGCGAAACTGATGACGCTGCCGCCATAATATTCCACCTGGGCGATGAGGGCATCGTAGACGGTGTTCAGATGGCGGGAGAGTTCCTCTGCGCCGCGCCGGGGGCCAAAGAGCAGCGCCAGCCGTTCAGTCAGAGGCGTGAAACCGGAGATGTCGGCAAACAGGGCTGCGCCAACGGCCGTGTCGGGCAAGGTCTGCACCTGCCACAACGCCAGGCGGCGATCAATGGGAATGTAGGCGGCAAATGTGTCCATGGCTATAACCGGCCCATTTGTACTGCAAGCGGAGCGTAAATTCAACAAATGCGGCTGGCAAAACACGGCGATTGCATACTCAATTCCCGGCGATTAAAATCGCGTCTACAGACAGCAAAGCCCACCCTTCACCAGGTTCAGGGCAGGCACTTCGTGGGCTGGTATCCACTGGGTTTTAGTCGGCGAAGGCCGACTTTGCTTCTTGTGGAGCCTGCACTGAGCGCGGACGGCTGCCGTCCGTGGCCGAAGTTTGCAGATTTATCTGCCTTTTCCGGGCTTCCGTTTCAGGTTAGCAAGGGCGGCATCATAGTGGGGGGCGATGGCAGGCCAGGCGAAGGGGGTCACGGCCGTGCTCAATTCCCGCGCCTTCTCTCTGGCCTGTGCCACGTGGGTCAATGCCCAAATTAGCTTTGTCACCAATTCTTCCTGCGTGTGGTATAGGCAGTCAGCATGGTTGGCAGGTGGGATGAGTTCCGGGTAGCTGAGGCGATGCGGCAGCAGGGGGAAGGTGTGGCTGTAAATGGCTTCCAGGATGCTAATGCCAAAAAATTCGTGGTGGGCGGTGGAAATGACCACATTGGCCTGCCAGAGCAGCCGCCGGTACGTCGCAAAATCGGCGTGGCCGACATGGATGAGGTGGTCGGCAAATTGGGTGAGGGCGGCGTCGAAGGCGGACGGCCGTTTGCCATATTGCTGCCCGCACAACGCCAACCGGAAGGGGATGCCCGCCGCCGCTACCTCCGCCAGCGCCGTAAAAAACGCCTCCGGGTTTTTGTCATATTCCCAGCGTTGGTTCCACAGAATAAGCGGAGATTGGAGATTGGAGATTGGAGATTGGTTGAATCTCCAATCTCCAATCTCCAATCTCTCAAAATCCACGCCCACCGGTAGCACCCCGCTCTTTTTCCGCAAACCGTCTACCGTCCCCAGTTCATTGTATTCGGGGAAATGTTTGAGGAAGTTGGGTACGGCCGTGAACCAGCTATCCAGGTGAAACTGCGAATTGAACCACACAGCATCCGCCGCCAGCATCGAAGCATAGTTGATAAAGGCGTAGTGATAATCGCGCTCCCCCAACTGCCGCCGCATGGGGCCGGCTGTGGGGTCTTCTGGCAGCGGGTAAGTCAGTTGATTTTCATGCATGTACAGAACGAGCGGGATGTCACGTGTTTCATGGCGGGTGAGTGCCAGAAAGGTGGTCACGTCTAGCATATCCGTCGCCAGGATGACATCGGGCTTTAACTTCTGTTCCCGGTAGCGGCGCGCCAGCGTCATCGCCCCGCCGTGCATCCGCCACTTCCAGAAACGGTCGGGCAGCGTCAGCAGTGACACTTCATGCCGGCTGTGCTGCTGGTAGCCAGCCGCCCACGCCGCATGGCTGCCGCCGTGATAGGGGGAGAGGAGCAGGATTTCCATAAATTCACGCATCACGCATCACGCATCACGTATCACGCCCTATCTGATACGTGATGCGTGACGTCCGCTTGTGAAAAAAATCATCAATCATTCGCCGCTGCGGGCAGTATGTAATATACTTGGGCGGAGTGAATTTTAGCAAAAGAACGCTGGCAAGAGACAACCCGACGTGGACGGCCGTACCCCTGAACTGTATTGGGATTCCACCTACGCCATCTGTGTGGCCTTGATGGAACAATACCCCCACAAAAGCCCTATAGACGTGGGTCTGGCCGAACTGGTGGAACTGGTTATTGCCCTGCCCGGTTTTGATGATGACCCCGATATGTACACCGAGCGCATTTTGCTGGATATTCAAAATGTGTGGTACGAGGAATGCAATTGAGCAATTCAATAATTGGCTGCTCCAAATTACCAAATCAGGTTGTCACATTCATATTAAATCAGTGTATACGGCGCGAATCGGATGATACATCAATAATTGAGGGGCAAAAAATGACAAGAGTATATACTTTCTTAACTAAGCCTTATACCTTTGTATGGTTATTGTCCATTATGTTAGTTTTTTCCGCATGTGCTGGCCCGATCACCGAGCCAGGCATCGAATTTGATACAAATTCAACGGCTGGCAATTCTCTGGTTCAACAACCATATCCACCGCCAGAACAGCAACTTGTTGAAGAACAACTGCAAGCCAGTTATCCTGGCTCAAATGCTACCCCTATCTTTGCTACAGCTTTACCGACGATTGTGCCCCCGCCTATTTGTGACATAAAACCACCCGTTGAAATAGTCATGTCATATGAAGAAGCACCATCAAACTTCCCTGTGTTTTCCAAACCAGCTATTGTGGCGATAAATGATGTCGGTTTTTCTATTGCTGAATGGTTGCCTGATAACCAACGTTTGCTGGTTTCACAAGGGGATGGGGCATTTGGCACAATCTCCACTTTGGATGTTACTACTGGTGAAATGGTAGAATACGCTCAACGGCGAGATGTCTCCAATCAACCGATATGGCTAGATGAAGCACAAGGGGTTATGTTTGTGGAGGCCACAGCAGAGGGATGGGAGCTTCGCTTTAGTAATGGACAAAATGTAACAACATTGGCGAATGAATTAGCTTCTGTTTCTTTGGCAAAAGAACCGTATAGCGAACGGGTAACGGCTGTATTTTCACTGGAACCTGGTGCATTGATGACAGTGGACACAACGGGGCAAATTGAAATCGTTACAACAATGGAACTAAACGAGGAAACTAAGCGTGCCCCGTTAAGTTCTACTGATGGATACCGTTTAGCCTGGTCTCCAAATAGAAACTGGCTAGTGCAATATAATAATGAAAATCTGTATTTGATTAATGCTCAAACCCAAAGCATATGCTCAGTAGATTTGGGTGATTATGGTGAAGCGGGTAAAGGGCGTGTGTCCAGCGTACAATGGAGTCCTGATGGACGCTATTTAAGTATGGCAATCAAACGTCAAAGACCTACGCCTGAACTAAACATTCTTGATATTGAAAGTATGGAACTGAATATCTTGTCTATCCCATTAAATACTGAAACATGGCCGCCTGAGAGCATCGGTGGATCAACATGGTCACCAAATAGTCAAATAATTCTTCTTCAAGCAGGAAGTTATGACGCTGAAATGGGAAAAACAGTAGCTAACTGGTTATTAGTTGATATTCAAGCCCATCAATACACAGATGTATTGCCTGACTACAAATTCTTACCTGGAATAGGAAACATAGTGTGGTCGCTTGACGGGGCTAAAGTTGCATACAGTTGTCCTACAACCCAAGACGGTAATATCTGTCTCATCAACCTTTCGCAGTAGGTAGTGAATATGATCATGCAATCAAAACATTGGAAGATCGTATTTTTATTGTTGCTAGTTACAACTTTGTTGATACTTACCCAAATTTACTTGGTTAATAATGTACAAGCTATACCGTCACCATCATATGTCCCTCCCTCGCACGTCACAGTAAGGATGTATCGCTTGGTAAGCCCAGATGAAGCAAAACAAAACCCATTATTGAGAGTAGGAGAAGTACATCCATCTGGTGTATTGTGTTCTGCTCAAAGTATTGTATATGGCTGTACAATGTTTGAAGGAAACATCAATTATCCCTATCCTTATGAAAACGATAATCCAGTTCTTGTTGCGGTTGAGACAGATTACCTTCTGGACGTTCTATCCCAAGAAATGGGATCAGATGGGTTCCACCCGAATGCCCGACATGCGCAGGCAGTTGTCGCCCGTTCTTATGCTTATCATAGAGAGCATTTTGATGTTCACACGGGAACACCGGTCATGGATAATTCAACAGCTTCCCAGGTATTCATTCCTTATCGCTTTGAAA
Source organism: Anaerolineae bacterium (assembly GCA_019637635.1). Classification (GTDB taxonomy): domain Bacteria; phylum Chloroflexota; class Anaerolineae; order Promineifilales; family Promineifilaceae; genus CAADGU01. The sequence goes on along the minus strand of JAHBVI010000027.1, from coordinate 43,391 downwards.
AATGGGGCAACGCGATTAACTTTTCACCCAACTATTACAATCCCTGCTACACGTGGACTTATAATTTGTTGCCTCAACAGAAACGAATTTGCAATGCCGTTGATGCTTCAAAACACTATTTAACTGGTATCAACCATGTTTTGGATTTACCCGATACGCCGCTTTTTGGTAATAATGCCCCCGCTTTTGCCATGTACTTTGCTGACACATATAACCACTCTCCAACAGCAACGCTGACTGAACCCAGTATTGTGCCTGGCACGAACCCGCCCAGGCATGTTTATCCTTATCTGGTGGGTGTTGTAGATTCTGTCAGTTCAGACCCAAATGTTCCTACAGAAGGTCACAGATATGGGATGAGCCAAAAGGGTGCCAGCCGTTGGGCATATGGTAACATGGGCTGGCAGGGCAATTTGAATAGGTGGAGTGTGCAATATAATGATGTAGAATATCTTTTGGTCCATTACTTTACAAATATACAAATTCGCGATCAAAGTGGCTACTCGATTATTCCCAGCGGTAGATGGAATCCTTTAAGCATCGGGTGGGGTATGCCAGATAACCAACCACCTCACATGCAACATGGCAATTCATACCCGATTGCGCTTGAGTTACAAAACACTGGAACGGCCGATTGGGATTGTAATTTTCCCAGTGAAAACTTTGCCTTGAAATACAGGTGGACGCGAAATGGAAATCAAGCAATTGGTTCAGGTCAGGTATCTGTTTGTGGCATTGATAAAGGGGGGGCGTCACCACCTATGAATTTGACCATCCAGAACATCCCCAATTGGGGAAGTGGTATATATGGGCTGCACTTTGATGTCGAGTCAATAAATGGGAAAAATCGGTTGTGGTCAACTTACACAGTATTAGTGTGCGTAGGTAATGAACCCTGTGGTGATGTCTTCTTGCCACTTGTGATTGTCCCTGATGAATAAAATACTTTACAAGAAGGGCAACCTGACAAGCGTTATATATTCACTACTGTGCTACATTCGGAGAATATCCGATTTTGATGTTTGTATGTATGATTATGTATTCAACAAGGAGGCTGCTCACCCATGACAAAGCAGATAGGCGTAGATTCACCGGATATGATGGTGCCCGAAGAGTTACAAAATAACGTGTGGATCACCAATATCGCTAAAATTTTAGACCCCGTTTACAACTGGGGTCGCCGCAACTCCGTCTGGCCCATGGTTTTTGGGTTGGCTTGCTGCGCGATTGAGATGATTTGCACGGCCGCCAGCCGCTATGACCTTGCCCGGTTTGGTATGGAAGTGTTCCGGGCTACGCCGCGTCAGTCTGACCTGATGATTATTTCTGGCACGGTGACGAAGAAAATGGTGCCTACCATTGTCCGCCTTTACAACCAGATGCCGGAACCGCGTTACGTGCTGGCTATGGGCGCCTGCGCTTCTGGCGGCGGCCCGTTCAAAGAAGGGTACACTGTGGTGGATGGCATTGATAAATTCCTGCCGGTGGATGTGTACGTACCCGGCTGCCCGCCTACGCCCCAGGCGCTCATCAACGGCCTGATTGCCCTGCAAGAGAAGATTGACCAGCAATCCATCGCTACTGTACCCTGGTATGGTAAGGGTGATCCCACGGCTGATGGCGTGGTGCCCATTCCCGTGCTTGGTCCCGACCTGGTGGATATGCGCCAGCTAGACCTTATCCGGCAGCAGGCGGCGAAAGTGGAAGCGACGGCCGTCGCTGAAGTTGAGACTGAAGCAGAAGCAGAAGCAACGACTGAATAATCATTGGAAGAATTACCCATGAGTGAACTGATTTTAGATGCACCCGAACCGCAAGAAGTAGAGATGGAGGTGGGCACGGCCGTGTCTGATGATCCCGTGGCCCGCGCTGCCGCCCTGCTCAAAGAACGTTTCCCCGACGCCGTGTCTGACGACCCCCGCGAGGGGTACAGCGGCTTGATGGTTGATGCCGATAAGCTGGTGGAAGTAGCCACAGCCCTCCGGGATGACTTTGGCTTCAACTACCTCAGCAGCGTCACCGGCGTAGACCTGCTCAGTGAAAACAAACTGGAAGCCGTTTACCACACCTACAGCCTGGATCAGGGCGGCGATGCCCTGGTGCTGCACGTGCAGGTAGACCGCGACAACCCCTCCATTCCCTCGCTCGTTCCCGTCTGGCCAGGCGCGGACTTTCAAGAGCGGGAAGCGTGGGATTTGATCGGCATTCATTTTGAAGGCCACCCCGATTTGCGCCGTATTCTCACCTGGGATGGCTTCAACGGCCATCCGCTGCGCAAGGATTGGAAAGAGGCTTTTTATGAAGAGGAAAAGAAGCCCTTTGGCAGCCGTTGGCCGGATGGCGGCGTCTTCCGCGCCGAGGAAAAGAATCCTTTTGGCAAAAATGTGCAGTACCCGGCCGGCTGGCAGCCTACCGGCAACGAATACGACGTAGAAACCGACATGTACCTGCCCGGTGAAACCCACGTGGTTGACCCCGGTACAGGCATTAAAACCGACAAGGTAACGGTAAACATTGGCCCGCAGCACCCTTCCACGCATGGCGTGTTCCGCATGGTGGTGGTGCTGGACGGTGAAACGGTGGTGGATTTGAAGCCGGTGATGGGCTACCTGCACCGCAATCACGAGAAAATCGGCGAACGTAATACCTTTATCCAAAACATCCCCTACACCGACCGTCTGGATTATCTTTCTTCGATGAGCAATAATCACGGTTACGTGCTGGGCGTGGAAAAGCTGTTTGGCATGGAGGTGACGGAGCGGGCCGAGTGGCTGCGCATCCTCATGGTGGAACTGACCCGCATTTGTAATCACCTGTGGGCGTTGGGCTTCCTGCTCAATGATCTGGGGGCGCTGCAAACGCCGATGCTCTATTTTTACCTGGAACGGGAATTGATTCTGGACTTCTTTGAGGCCACCGCCGGTTCCCGGATGATGTGCAATTACATGCGGTTTGGTGGCGTGGCCTACGATTTGCCGGACGATGTGCGCGGTACGCCCACCATGCAGTTTTTGGAAGAGCTGATTTATGGGAATCTTCCCCGTGTGTTAGACCAGGGCGACCAGTTGATGACGGGCAATGAGATTGTCCGTTCGCGTTGTATTGGTGTGGGTGTGTTGTCGCGGGAAGACGCTATTGCTTACAGCGCGGCGGGGCCGGTGCTGCGCGCCAGCGGGGTGCAATATGACGTGCGCCGCGCCAATCCCTACTCCTTCTATCCGCAACTCGATTTTGACATCCCGGTGCGTTTTAATGGCGATGTGATGGATCGGTACGACATCCGTATGGAGGAGATGCGCCAGAGTTTGCGCATTTTGCAGCAGGTGTTACCGTACCTGAAAGCGACGACCGGCCAAAAAATTAACAGTGACAAACCGCAATATGCGTTACGGGCGCCGCGAGCGGGAGAGGCTTACGGCCGTGTGGAAAATCCCAAAGGTGAACTCGGCTATTACATCACCGCCCGCCGCCGCGAAGGCAACCCCGACCGCTACCATGTGCGCGCCCCTTCGTTCATCAACTTGACCCCCCTGGGCAAAATGTGTCAGGGGCATAAGGTGGCGGATATTGTGGTGATTTTGGGTAGTATTGATATTGTATTAGGTGAAGTAGACCGCTAAGCGGTCTACTTCTCTGGAGAAACTATGTACGGAACTGGCATTCTTAAAGGCATGGCCGTGGTCATGAAACATTTTGTGGATTCGTACCTGGATGACTTTTACTGGGCAGCGCGGGGCGGGCGTTACTACAACGATGAAGCCCTGCAGGTGCGCCAGGGGGTGAAGGGGCGCGGCGTGAAGACGGTCTTTTACCCCGAAGAAAAGCTGGACGTGCCCGAACGTTTCCGTTTTGTGCCCTTCCTGGTGACGGATGATCCCCCGCCGGGGCAAAAGTGGGGCAAGGACTGGTGTACGTCGTGTGGTATTTGCGCCAAGGTGTGCCCGCCACAGTGCATCTGGATTGAACGGGGGAAACAGCCGAACGGCCGTCCTAAACCCGAACCCAACGCCTTCTTCATTGACATTGACATCTGCATGAACTGTGGCTTCTGTATGGAGTTCTGCCCGTTTGATGCCATCAAGCTCGATCACGACTACGAACTTGCCAGCTACAACCGCACGACGGCGCACATTCATGACAAAGAACGGCTGAGTAAACCGCTGAGCTACTGGCGCGAGATCGCCCCCAAGAAAGCGGCAGCCGAAGAAGCGGCGCGCAACTTTGTGGAAGAAGCCAAAGCCAAGAAGAAGGCCAAACAGGCCGGTGATGGCGAACCCGACCCCACGCTGGCGGATGAACATGCCCGCCAACTGATGTATCGTGGTGACACGTATTAGCCATCAACTTATCTCCGCCCGAATTTAATTTTAATGGTTATAATTGCGTATGGCTTTGCGGCCATGCGCAATTTGTTTATATAGGCGAAGACCCTAAGGGTTTTCTGAAAACCCTTAGGGTCTGAAGAGACAATCAATGTTTGGAAACAAAAACAACCAGATTACCCCAAGAAGCGGCACAGGCCGCTTTGTCTGTGATTGAACCAGAACTGCCGGGACTTGGTCTCGCTCAACATGATACGGAATTTGCAGGTCAACGGCCGTGACATCTCCTTCACCATCATGCTGACCACCCCCGCCTGCCCGCTCAAGGGCAAGATGGAAGCGGACGCGCGGGCGGCGCTGGCAAAATTGCCCGATGTGGGCAAGATCACCATCAACTGGGACGCCAACGTGCCCACCAGCGCCCGCCAAAACCGGGAACTCGGCCAGAATTTCCGCAACGTCATTGCCGTCTCCAGCGGTAAAGGCGGTGTGGGCAAATCTACTATCGCCGTCAATCTGGCCATTGCCCTGGCTGAAGAAGGGGCGCGGGTGGGGCTGCTGGACGCCGACATTCTCGGCCCCAACGTACCCATGATGATGGGCGTGAATCAATTACCGCCCGTGAAAGAGCATAAAATGGTGCCTGCCGAAAAGTATGGCGTGCGCTTTATTTCCATGGCCTTTCTGGTGCGGCCCGATCAGCCGCTTATCTGGCGCGGCCCGATGCTGCACAGCGCCATCAGCCAGCTTTTGGCGGATGTGGCCTGGGGGGAACTGGATTACCTGATTGTAGACCTGCCGCCGGGCACGGGTGACGCCCAATTGACGCTGGCGCAGGTACTCCCGCCGACCGGGGTAATTATTGTGACGCAGCCGATGCAGGTAGCGGCAGCCGATGCGCTGCGGGGCATGAAGATGTTTGAGAAACTGGATGTGCCCACCATTGGCATTGTGGAGAATATGAGCGGCGAGATTTTTGGCGCAGGCGCGGGTGAACAACTGGCGGCCGAATATGATGTGGAGTTTCTCGGTTCGGTGCCGATGGATGCCAATATCCGCATTGGCGGCGACACGGGCCAGCCGGTGGTGGTGGCCTATCCTGATTCGGCCGCGGCCTTTGCCCTGCGCCAGATTGCGCGCACGGTGGCCGCCCGGATTAGCGTGTTGTCGCTGGCCAATCAGGCAAACTTTATCCCGATTCAGATGGTTGGGTAACAAATTAACTTGTCATTCCGAGCGAAGTCTGCGGAGCGAGGAATCTCGCTATGTCAGGACGGGCAGGATTCCTCCGCGAAGACTCGTCGGAATGACAATAGAGTATTGGAGCTAAACGTATGACAACGGTGATTCAAGAGAAAACGCCCTTTGTGGGGATTCGTTTTCAGAAATTGGGTAAGTTGTATCATTTCAAAGTGGGGTCACAACATGACGTGGCCATGGGGGATTATGTGCTGGTGGAGACCAAACGGGGCCGCCAGTTGGGTCAGATTATGACCTTTGTGGCCCCGGAGCAGGCGCATAAACAAAAGGGGATGCGCAGTATTGAGCGCAAGGCGACGCCGCGTGACCTGGTGATGAAGCAGTTGTGGGAGTCGAAGGAGTTGGACGCGCTGATTACGTGCCGGGAGAAGGCGGCGGAACTTAATTACACCGATGCGAAATTTGTGAAGGCGGAGTATAGCTTTGATGGCTCGTGGCTGACCATTCACTATACCACCGAGAATAAGAAGTTGGAGATTAAGCCGCTGCAAAATGCCATGACGAAGGCATTCCGGGCGCGGATTGAGATGCGGCTGATTGGGCCGCGCGATGTGGCCAAAATTATGGGGGGGTATGGAGCGTGTGGCGGTCCACGCTGCTGCTCGACTTTCCTGACGGAGTTTAGCCCGGTTTCGATTCGCATGGCTAAGGAGCAGGGGATTTCGCTGAGTCCGCAGGAGATTACGGGGATGTGCGGCCGTTTGCGCTGCTGCCTGGTGTATGAGTATGAGCAGTATGTGGAGGCCAAAAAGACGCTGCCGAAGCTGGGCAAACGGATTGGCACGCCGCGCGGCGAGGGCAAGGTGCGCGATGTGCGCGTCCTGCGGGATTCGGTGGTTGTAGATATTGAAGGGGAGTGGCACGAGTTTTTCCGCCACGAACTGGAACCGCTAGATGAATTGGAAGCACTGCAAAAGAAGGCGGAGGCCGGCTGCTCCAAACATGAAGGCGGTGGCTGTGATTGTGGCGCGAAAGCGGCACCAGTGGATGAAGAGGATGAGGGCGTGGAGTGACATGGTGAAGAGGTGACAAGGTGACAGGGTGATCCCTTCATAATTCATAATTCCTAATTCATAATTCCAGAGGTGACAGGGTGAAAAACGGCCGTAACGAAGCATGGGCGACGGTGTGTGAATTTGTGCAGGATGGGGGGCTGCGGCGGCATATGCTGGCCGTGAGTGCGGCGATGCGCTGGTATGCGGATTTGTTGGGGGTGGACGCGGAATTGTGGGAGGTGGTGGGGCTGCTGCATGATTTTGATTGGGAGATTCACCCGGATTTGCACCGGCATCCACTGGCGGGCGCGCCCATTTTGCGGGAGCGGGGCTGGGATGAGGCGGTGATTCGGGCGATTTTGAGCCATAATACGGAGGGAACCGGGGTGGAACGGGAGCAGCCCATTGATTTTGCGCTGTTGGCGTGTGATGAGATTACGGGCCTGATCATTGCGGCGACGCTGGTACGGCCGTCGCGCAATATCCATGATCTGGAACTGAAATCGGTGCGCAATAAGTGGAAGGACAAACGTTTTGCCGCCGGGGTTGACCGCGACCATGTGGTGGCGGTGACGGATGATTTTAGCCGGGCTTGTTTTGACGGCCGTCTGGAACTGTGGCAGCACATTGGCAACGTCCTCACGGCGATGCAGGGAGCGGCGGAGGTGTTGGAGTTGGACGGCCGTTTGGCACACGGGTAATCAGTGAGTGGTGAGTATGGTAGAATAGGCAAAAGTTGTTTAAGGGGATACAAAAATGGTAGCAGATACTGATGTTTTAGACGATATTCTCAAGCAAGTGAATCAGCTTTCACCAGACTCCCGCCTGCGCCTTATTCAACGAGTGACCGCCACACTCATACCTTACCCGGTGCAAGACTCAAAGCCTCTACAATTTGGCAAATACAAGGGGAATCGCATGTCATCCTTAGAAGATTTCGCCATTGCCGAATGGCATCGAATGGAAAAGGATTAGTAATGACTACACAAGAACTTACACGACTTCATCATTGGATTGACAAATTGCCACCGCGCCAATTTGATCTGGTTTATCGTCTGGTTGAAGAATTAATTGACGACGAATTGGATGAAACGGACTATCTGTTAAGCAGTGATAAGATGAAAGAACGGCTATTAGCGGCGCGTGACAGCGGCGAAGGAATTCCAATCGAGGTTGTACGTGAGAAAGTTGGAATTTGAGCCACGTGCTTTTGAAGATTTGACGTGGTGGATAGAGCATGACCGCAAGTTGGCCTTAAAGATCATGCGGTTGATTGATAACATTCAGCAAACACCATTTGAGGGGTTGGGGAAGCCAGAACCGTTGAAGCATGAATTGAAAGGGCTGTGGTCGCGGCGAATTGACCAGGAGCATCGCCTTGTTTACGAGGTTTTAGAAGACAAAATCCGTGTCCTTGCCTGCCGATACCATTATGATTGATGTGTTTAGCCGTACCCCCACTCTGGCAACACATTGGCAACATCCTCACAGCGATGCAGGGGGCGGCGGAGGTGTTGGAGTTGGACGGCCGTTTGGCGTCCTGATAAGTCGTTAGCAATTATGACTGACCAACGTGCCTTTGGAACCCTGGTTGACTACCTTCAGCGCATTCCCGCAGTGACAGGCTCTATCGGCACAGGCCATTTCGATGATGGCGGGTGGTGGGTACAGTTTTCGATTGACGTTTCTCATAAGTTCGCCTGGCATGTCGTGCAGGAACTCGCACATGTACTCAATTACCTCTCACTCCACGAGCGACTCCCGACGGTTTTTATGCCCGTCTCACCACCACCTTATTTGAATGGGGGACCTGCTGAATACCTCTCGTGGGTCATTGAGTGCCATGATCGTGAGTTCAGGCCAGGAACCGTGATGAAGTGGTTGGAGGGTCGGCTGCCGAGGCCCGTCGAAAGTGAAGCTGAGTGGATGAGTAGCGATGGCGGCTAACGGTTGAACCACATCTGAAGCATCTCCTATGCCAGAAATGACCAGAACGGTTGGGATTCCTCGCTTCGCAGACTTCGCTCGGAATGACACGGCTCTATAACCAGGAAAACAAATATGGCGAATGTAGAAAATTTGACAGTTCAAGAAGCACTCACGGCCGTCCTCGCCCCCCTCACCACCCTCCCCCCCGAACCAGTGGCCTTGCCGGATGCGCTGGGCCGTGTGCTGGCTGCGCCCATCGTGGCGCGGGACAATCTGCCCCCCTTTGCCAACTCATCCATGGACGGTTACGCCTTCATCGCCGCCGATCTCGTCGGCGCTACCGGTGACCAGCCCGCCACCCTGCACGTCATCGGCGACATTGCCGCCGGGTCTGCACCCACCATACACATCGAACGCGGCACGGCCGTGCGCATTATGACCGGCGCCCCCATCCCCCCCGGCGCCGACGCCGTCATCCCCGTGGAAGACACGGACGAAAACTGGCGGGATAAGGCACGGCCGTTGCCCGCCACCATCCAGATCAACCGCGCCGTCAAGCCCGGCGACTACATTCGCCCCCCCGGCGGTGACATCCAGGCCGGGCAAACCGTTCTCCACGCCGGGCACCTCATCCGCCCCCAGGAAATTGGCCTATTGGCCGCCTTAGGCATCGCGCAACTATCGGTCGTGCGACGGCCGTTAATCGGCATCCTGGCCACCGGCGACGAACTCATCCCCATTGACCAACCCCTGCAACCCGGCAAAATCCGCAACAGCAACGGCTATGCCCAGGCCGCCCAGGTCGCTGCGTTGGGCGCAATCCCGTTCCCCCTCGGCATCGCCCGCGACAGCGAGGCCGACGTGCGCGCCCATTTGCAGACCGGGCTGGATGCCGGCGTAGATCTGTTCATCAGTTCCGCCGGCGTATCCGTTGGCGCTTACGATGTGGTCAAAGCCGTGCTGGAAGCGGAAGGCAACATCGGCTTCTGGCGCGTGCGAATGCGCCCCGGCAAACCATTGGCCTACGGTTCATACAAAGGCATTCCCTACATCGGGCTGCCCGGCAATCCCGTTTCGGCGATGGTATCTTTTGAACGTTTTGCCCGCGCCGCCATCCTGAAAATGGCCGGGCACACGCAGCTAGAACGGCCGCAGGTATTGGCCGAACTGCAAGAGGAGATGGAGTCGGACGGCCGTGAAAGCTACATCCGCGCCATCGTGACCAAACAGGACAACGGTTACACCGCCACCCCCACCGGCAGCCAGGACTCCCACATGCTCACCTCCCTCGTCCGCGCCAACGCCCTGCTCATCATCCCCGAAGGCGTGCGCCACGTTTCGGCCGGTGACATGCTAACGGCCTGGTTACTCGACGGCTCGTAGTGCCAGGCACGGGGCAGCAGGCTTTGGTCATTCTATGGCTTCGTGCCCCGTGCCTGGCACTTCCACACCAATAAAAAAGCCCCAATATAGGGGCTTTATCATTTCGATCACCGATTACCGGCTTTTAATTCTGATGCACGTGCAGTGTGCGGCTTAAAATGTCATCCTGCTGCGCCCGAATGCGGTCACGTTCGTGGCGGCGGCGATTCTTGCTCGCCTTCTTGCTGCGATTACGGCTGCCTTTGCCACTGTCATAATCATCACCAAGCGCCTGCCGCAGGGCGAACTCCATCGCCGACAACGCTTCTTCCTCTTCTTCAAACTCCTCAAACTCTTCCACCTGCGCTTCCATTCTAGCCGGGGCAGCCACCGCCTCCGGCTTTTCCAGCGTCGCCTTAATGCTCAGATCAATGCGCCGCTTGCGGCGGCTGAAGCCCAACACTTGCACCTGTACTTCTTCGCCAACGTGTACCGCTTCGTTGGGATGTTTCACATAGTTGTGGTTCAGTTCGCTGATGTGAACCAGCCCTTCCCGCTCCGCGCCAATGTTGACAAACGCGCCAAAATTCTCCAGTCGCGTAATCGTGCCGGTGTAAACCTGACCAATTTCCAGGTCATTCCAATCTACGGCCAATGGCTCAATCATTGTGACCATAATCTGGTTGCGGGCAGCATCCACTTTATCCACCCAGACGGCCACTTCCTGCCCCACGCTCAACACGTCAGCTACCCGATTGACATGTTCCTGCCCCAATTGCGAAATGTGGATAAGGGCATTGACGCCAATTCCCAAATCAATAAACGCACCATACAACTCAATGCGCGTCACGATCCCGTTGAGTTTCATTTTGGGTCTGAGATCGTTAATGCTTTGGGGCTTAGAGGCTGGCGTAGCCTCCTGTAATGTTTCCAATTCTTCACTCATGACAAGATTCTCCTGACGCAGAGTTAAATTTGATTCGGTCTGCGCCTTTCCCGATTGTAAGTTTAGTGACTACGGATGCTGGGGATGAAGCGGTTGCTTTTTAAGCCAGATGTAGTTGTTTGGTAATGCTCGTTGGGCCCCACACCTGTATGCAGACCAAAAAGCCAGGAGCAATTATAACAACAGCCAATGGCCTGTCAAACTGGACGAAAGGGACAAAAAACGGCCGTACCGGGGCGGGTACGGCCGTAAAAATTGTCTGTGCAGTGGGGTTTTGAGATTAGGAGATTAGGAGATTAGGAGATTAGGAGATTAGGAGATTAAATCTCTCAATCTCTCAATCTCTCAATCTCCCAGTCTCTTCCCTAATCCGTATACATAGACTCAATCTCTTCGGCAAAATTCTGATTGATAATACGCCGTTTAATCTTCAAGGTGGGCGTCAATTCGCCATCTTCAATGGAGAAATCTCGCGGCAGCACCCGGAACTGGCGCACCTGTTCCACGCGGGCAAAGAGCGGGTTCACCTTTGTATCAATCTCTTTCTGGAGATGTTCCAGCACCTTAGGATTGTCGTGTAACGTTTGCCCCTCAATGCTGTTAGCCTGGGCAAAAGCGGTCGCTGCCTCCGGGTCTAGCGTCAACAGGGCAGTAATGTAACGCCGCTGTTCACCAATCACCACCGCCTGCGACACCAGGTCACACTGCTTCAAGGCGGCTTCAATGTTTTTCGGCGCGATGTTCTTACCGCCAGAGGTAATGATGATCTCCTTCTTGCGCCCCACAATGCTCAGGTAGCCGTCTTCATCAAACTGCCCCAGGTCGCCGGAGTGCAGCCAGCCATCAATCAAATCAGCATTGGTTGCCTTCTCATCTTTGTAATAACCCAGGAACACATTGGGGCCGCGCAGGATGATCTCGCCATCTTCACCCAATCTAATCTCGGTTTCCGGCCAAAATTGACCGACCGTGCCAATTTTGTTGGCGCCAGGGCGGTTGGTGCTGGTTGGCCCGCTGCCTTCGGACTGACCATATAGTTCATAAATGAAGATGTCCAGATTGGCAAAGAACTGCAAAATTTCCGGGGCAATTGGCGCTGCCGCCGACACACCAACACGCATGTTGGTGAAGCCTAAAGCGGTTTTTACTTTGCTGAAAACGAGTTTGTTGGCGATGTTATATTGCAGTCCTAACATGCCAGATGGCTCTTTACCCTGGTTTTTTAATGCCGAACTCTTATTGCCTACACCCATAGCCCAGTGGGCAATCTTGGCCCTGATGCCGGTGGCGTGGCTCAGGTTGGCGGCGACACCCGCCTGGAACCTTTCCCAAATACGAGGCACACCAAAGACCAGGGAGGGATGCACCTCTTTGAAGTTCTCGTTAAGGAAGTCTTGGGGTGGGTATTGGGCGAAGTAGATTTGATAACCGGCGCTGACGGCCGCGTGAATGGAGACCATCTGCTCGGCAATGTGGGAAAAGGGCAGGTAAGAAACGGCCGAATCAGACGGCCCTAAATTGAGCAGCTTGACGGCGTTATGGGCCGTGCGCGCCAGGTTTTTGTGCGAAAGCATCACCCCCTTGGGCGGGCCGGTAGTGCCGGAAGTGTAAATTAGCGTGGCTAACTGGTCTTCGCGCAGCGATTCCAGCCGTTTGTCCACTTCAGCGTCAGGCACATCGTTGCCTTTAGCCATAAACGAATCCCAGTCCAACGTCATAGGATCGTCTATCTTCGTGCCTTTCATGGTGACGATGTGCTTAAGGCAGGCGATGTCGTCACGCACTTTTTCGATCTTCTTCCACTGCTCTTCGTGTTCCACCAGGATGATGGGAGTCTCGGCGTTTTCGATGATGTATTTACATTCTTCGGGAGAGTTGGTGGTGTAGATGCCGGCGGGCGCGCCGCCGGCCAACATGGTGGCCAGGTCAAATATGATCCATTCGGGGCGATTAAAACCCAAAATGGTGCTGTTGTTGCCTGGTTCAAAGCCTAGAGCAATCAGGGCTTTGGTGGCCTGGCGTACCTGTTGCAGGTACTCTTGCCAGGTGGTGGGTACCCAGACGTTGTTCCGTTTTTCGTAGTAGGCGGGGGCGTTGGGGCGGGTACGGCCGTTTTCGTGTAAGCGGTGTAATACAGTGTCTGCCATCACTATCCTCCTTCAATTGGGTGTGGGTAATTAAGACATTTAAGGGACTAATGTACCTAGTATACATAAAAGGTTGAAAGTTGCGTAGTGTGGAATGTCATGCCAGAAACGAGTAGACCCTAAGGGTTTCTAAAACCCTTAGGGTCTATTGCCCTCAAACCACCACACCGCCTCCTCATGCCGCCGGGCACGGCCGTGCCGCACCAGATAATCCAGGTGAGCCAACGTTTCCGTGGCTGCAAAGCGCATCTCGTGGACGCTGAGGCTGGCGTGGTTAAAGAGGCGCTGGCTGACTTCGTATACGGTTGATGGCTGGGGCAGGGCGGCCTCGGTTTGCGCCAACCGTTCGTGGTGGTGGTGGGCGATTTGGGTGATACGGCCGTGTAACTCCCCATCCACCATCACCGGCCCATGCCCCGGTAATGCCAGCCGCACATCTAACCGCGCCAACTCGTCCAGTGAGGCCAGGTAGCGCCCCAACGGGTTGGCTTCCCCATCCGGCCACAGGCTGATGTTGGGTGTAATGGTTGGCAGCACGTGGTCGCCGCACAACAACAGCCGGTCGGCGGCGTTATAAAAAACCAGTTGCCCGTCACTATGGCCGGGCATCAGCAGAGGCTGCATGATTCGATTGCCCAATCGAATGGGCACACCCGGTTCGATGATGTCATGCGTGGTCGGGTGGGGGTAGGTGCGCTGGCGGGTTTGTTCCGTCGTTTCCAGGATCGCCTGCGCCAGGTCGGTGGGCACGGCGCATTGCTGCCAGAAAGCCGTATAAGTCGGCTGCTGCCACACGTCCCGGCTCCAAAAACGCGCGGCTATCTCTGCCTCCCGCGCCGAGAGACGTACCGGTGGCAGTTGGCCGCCGTCGGCCACACACCATTCCACCAACCACCCGGCCAACCCGTAATGGTCGGGATGGATGTGCGTCAGGATGATTTGTTCAATCTCGCGTGGCCGGATGCCCAGTTCGGCAAACGCTTCCTGCCAGGCTGCCCGCGCTTTGCTGGTGTTCAAGCCGCTATCTACCACCGTCCAACCAGCGTCGCCACGCACCAGGTAGCAGTTGACAATGCGCAAGGCAAAGGGTAATGGGATTTGAATTTGAAAGATGTCAGGGGTTACGGGATTGATGAGCATAGGAGATCAGAGATTGAAGATTGGAGACACAATTTGACATCGGATTGGCAGGATTTTCGGATTGTCTGCATCCGTACATCCCGCCAATCTGTGTTCTACCGGATTAACTCAATCACCGTCGCCTCGCCCTGTCCGACGCCGACGCAGAGGGTCGCCAGGCCATAACGCATGGTCTGGCCTTCATCGGCGCGGCGGTGCATTTCGTGAATGAGAGTGGTGAGAATGCGCGCCCCGGAGCAGCCGAGGGGGTGTCCCAGGGCAATGGCGCCGCCGTTGACGTTGGTAATCTCGTGGCGCATCCCCAATTCGCGCATCACGGCCAATGATTGCACGGCAAACGCTTCGTTTAACTCGATCAGGTCAATGTCGGCCATACTGATCCCGGCGCGGGAGAGGGCTTTGGGCACGGCCGTAACCGGCCCCAACCCCATCACCCGCGGGTCCACCCCGGCTGCCCCAGAGGCTACCCAACGGGCCAACGGCCGTAGCCCCAGTTCCTCCGCCTTTTTTACCGACATCAACAACAGCGCACACGCGCCATCATTCAGCCCGCTGGCATTGCCCGCCGTCACCGTGCCCTCCTTGCGGAAAGCGGGGCGCAGCTTCGCCAGCGTGGCCATATCGGTATCCAGTTCATAACCATTCGTTGTTTTTTTGATGCGTGGGTGTTCATCTGTATCCACCAGCACCGGGTCGCCTTTGCGGGTGGGCAAGGGTACGGGCACCATTTCCCGGTCAAAATAGCCGTTGTTGATCGCCTGGCAGGCGCGGCGCTGGCTTTCCAGGGCAAAGGCGTCCTGTTCCTCGCGGCTGATCGGCCCGCCGGTAATCTTTCCTTCCAGGCTCATCTGGTAAATGTTCTCGGCCGTCTCTCCCATCGCTTCCAGGGGGAACAGGGCTTCCATTTTGGGGTTGGGGTAGCGCCAGCCCAGGGTGGTGTCCCAGCCGGTGATATTGCCCGATGGCCCCCACGCCCGCGAGTTTTTGGGCAGCGAATAGGGAGCGCGGCTCATGCTTTCCACGCCGCCGGCAATAAACACCTCGCCTTCGCCGCAGCGAATGGCGCGGGCGGCCTGGTTGACGGCGTTCAGGCCGCTGGCGCAGAGGCGATTGACGGTGACGCCGGCCACCGTCTGCGGCAGCCCGGCCAACAATGCCCCCATGCGGGCCACGTTGCGGTTATCCTCGCCCGCCTGGTTGGCGCAGCCAAAATACACTTCTTCAATCTCGTGGGGGTCAATGCCGCTGCGGGCCACCACTTCTTTGATCACCAGCCCGGCCAGATCATCCGGGCGCACCTCCGCCAGCGCCCCGGCATGACGGCCAATGGGCGTGCGCCCGGCGCTGACAATGACGACTTCGTTCACTTCGTTCATGTGGGAATCTCCTGGAGAATTATGAATTATGAATTATGAATTATGAAGTCCAGCCGTTACGGCCGTGTGGGGATTATAGCGCGAGGTGGAGGTGTTTGCCTGTGATTGTCAGTTTCCGGCCATAAGAACGGATAGGGGGACGAAGGTGTAGCCCTGGGTGTGCATTTCGGTGATGAAGCGGTCTACGGCCGTGACCACCGCCGGATTTGAGGTGTGCAACAGCAGGATAGCGCCCGGTTCTGCATATTGCACCAATGTGTTACAGATGGTGCGTTCGTCGGCGTCCGGGTTGGTGTCCAGACCGTGCCCACTCCACATCACAGTTGTCCAGCCAGCGGTGGAGGCAGCCTGTACCGTTTCTTCTGAATAGCCACCGTAGGGGGGACGCAGCCAGGGTTTGGTACTTTGGCCGGTCAGATTCAGGACGATGGTCTCCGTCTGCTGCAATTCAGCCTGTACTTGCTCGGGCGTCAACTGGCGCAAATGGGTGTGGGAGTAGGAATGATTGCCAAACTCGTGTCCGCGCCGGGCAATTTCCGAAAGCCAGGCGCTATTGGCTTCGGCCCAACTGCCCACGATGAACATAGTCGTTTTGACTTGATGTTTGTCCAGCACGTTGAGCAATGCGCTGAGGACGGAGGCGTGACCTTCGACGTCAAAACTGAGGTGAATGAACTGGCGCTGGTCACGGGGGCCATGATGAATAACGTTGGTGCCGGCTGACGGCCGTGACCAGGGCACCGGCGCAATGGTCAGATGTGGGACAGTGGCGGCTGCCGGGCGGCAGGCTTCAAACAGGGTGGGAGTAGAGGTAGGTGTGGGGGTTAAGGCGGCGGTGGGTAGCGGCGTTTGTGTTTGTCGGGTTGTAGCTGTGGCGGATGGTGTGGGGGAAGAGGAGGGGGCAGCCGTTGCCGGTGGGGGTGTGAATCTGGGCAGAGGCACGGCCGTATCGGTTGCTGGTTGGTGTGTGGCTGTCGGGAAGGTAACGGCCGTTGCTCCCCCGGATGCCGCTTCTAAATGAGCCGTCTGGGTGCAGGCAGCGGTGATAAACCCCAGAAAAAGAAGGAGCGTCAGGTAGCGCATGATCAGCCTCTGTATTGATTATTGTGGTGCCAGGCGCGCAGCCAGACGGCCGTTTGCCCGGCGTCGGGAATCTGCTGCCCGTTCGCATCGGTGAGGTAAGCAGGCGGGATGCGCCCCACGTAGACCAGTTCATTGGGGTTGGTGAAGGTAGTACGGGGTTGGGGTATACGGCCGTGAGCAATGCCCACCACAAACTTGATATTGGTCTGCTGGCAGGCGGCAGCGATGCCGGGATGAATTTGTGGTTCGGGCTGTTGGTAGGAATAACCGCTGCCATACGGCAAAATCAACGTTTGTACTACATAAGCAAGCCCGCGTTCGCCCAGTTTGGTTTCCATTAGATGGGCGGAACGCACAATTTCCGCTTCGTAGTCGGCCGCGGTGAAATCTGGACGGGGGCCGGTATCCACAGCGTTGAAATTGGAGTGGTAGGTGGTATGCGAAGCCAGTTCAAACCCTTCTTCCGCCCAGGCTTGCATCAGGTCCCAGCGGGTTTCATCCTGATCGCGCTGCGGTTCTGTACCGATGACGGGTTCGGTGATGACGCCATAGACGGCCGTCATGCCTGCTGCCTTGATCCACTCTTTCATCTGCCCAAAGGTGTTGAAGGCGGCGCAGGCGCTGCGGGCCAGGGAGATGTCGTCAATGCTGAGGATGATGGGTTTGGCCGGCGCCTGCCCCTCAAGCACCGACCGGTACCAGCTTTGATAGGTGACGGCCGTAAACCCATCAGCCTGAAGTTGCTCCAACAGGTAGGGTAGAAAGTCGGCACGGCCGTCAGGGCTGTGCAGCATCAATGAGGGGGGAATAGCGATAGGGGCTGCCTTTTGAGGGGCCGCCGGGAATCGGCCAAAATCCAGCGGTAAAAACATGTAACCGGCCGTTGCGCCCACCGCCTTCAAGAAATGGCGGCGGCTCATGGTCGTCTGGGCAATAGAACTGAGTGTCATCTGATACCTCCTGTTGGTTGGGCTGTTTTTGCGAACAGCCGGGGTTGAATTGACACTCATTCTCGTCTGTGGACACGGCCGTGAATTCCGTAGCGCTACCGCGTTGGGCCAAGCAAGAGCGGTAGAAATCCGGTAGTAGACCCGCCAGCCATTTGTTAGAATGGAGGGGCCAGACCTGTCAGGTTTCCAAAACCTGACAGGTCTAAGGAGCAGAGGTTGATAACGGCAGATGACAATCAGTGGGAAACGTGGATCAAACAGGCGCTCAAATCCTGGCATCAATCCGTGGAATTGGGTCAGAATCCGCTGACCCGTCTGACTATTGTGGCCAGTCAGCGTGCGGCCAAAGGGTATGAACAGGCGTTGCCCGGTCTGGCTCAGGCTTTACGCGATGTGCTGCGCCAGGGAATTCAGGCGTTAGGCGTTCCCGGTCAGTCGCCGCCGGAGCGCGCGGATGATCCTGCGTGGTTTGAGCGTGACTGGCGGCTGTACAACATTCTCACGCTCCGTTTCATACGGGGCCTGTCGCGGCTGGAAATTCAACAGCGCATCGGGCTGGCCGAAGGTGGGCACTATTACGAAGCCCAACGCAAAGCCATTACGCTGCTCACCACACTGCTGCGCGAATGGGAGGGCGCGCCGCAGGACGAAATGACGGCCGTTGTGCTGGAATACCCCAGTGGGGCGTTGAAATTATCTGACGCTTTTTACATTGAACGGCAAAGCGACGCTGATTTGCTGGCGGAAATCCGGCGACCAGGGCATACCATGACCATCACCGGGCCACGCCAGGTGGGTAAAACGTCATTGCTGGTGCGGGGGGTGCAGGCGGCGCGGCAGACGTATGGGGCGCAGGTGGTGTATCTGGATTTACAAAGCATGAGCCAGGAAAGCCTGCGCACACAGGCACACTTTTATCAGGAGTTTGCCTATGCCCTGGCAGACGAACTGGCGCTGGGCCCGGTGGAAGTGGAAAGGGTGTGGCAAACCCCGCTGGCCGACGGCCGTAAACTTACCCGTCTTTTGGAGCGAGCGATATTACCGGCGCTGGAGGTGCCCCTGCTGCTGGTATTGGATGAGGTAGACCGCCTGTTACCCACAGGGTATCATGCCGACTTTTTTGGCCTGCTACGTTCCTGGCACAATCTGCGGGCGCGCAACGGCCGTTGGGAAACATTCTCGTTGTTGATGGCGATTTCCACCGAGCCATATTTGCTGATTAACGACATGCAGCAATCCCCCTTCAATGTGGGGTTGATGGTTTATTTGCAGGATTTTACGGAGTCACAGGTGCGGGAACTGAACGGTCGTTACCACACCCCCATCCCGGAGACCGACATTCCCGCTTTATACCATCTGTTGAACGGCCACCCTTACCTGACGCGGGTGGCCTTGTATACGATGGCCAAAGATGGCCTGACGCTGGCGGATTTACTGGCGACGGCCGTGACCGATGCCGGCCCCTTCATCTCCCATTTGCGTACCCAACACCGCCTGGTGACGACAGATGCGGTGCTGGTAGCCGCCATGAAACAGGTACTCACGCACAAAACCTGCGCCGACGACCTTGCCCGGTATCGGTTGCTCAAGGCCGGGTTGATCAAACAGGTGGGCACGGCCGTTGCCTGTCGTTGTGATCTGTACCGGCAATACTTTGCCCAGACCCTATGAATCAGCCCCCTTCCGTGTCGTCTGACTTCTTTGTGGCCGGCGGCACCCTGCGCCCAGACGCGCCCTCTTACGTGCCCCGCCCCACCGATGCGCGCCTCCACCACCTGGTGCAGACGGGCACACTCTGTTACATCCTCACCACCCGGCAGATGGGCAAATCCAGCCTGATGAACCGGCTGGGCAGGCAGTTACAGACCGAGGGTGTGGCCACGGCGCTCATTGACCTGACCACCATTGGTACGGCCGATCAAGAGGCGTGGTATTTAAGTTTGTTGGACGACCTGCAATCACAATTGCCATTGACCACCGATGTGGTTGATTGGTGGCAGGCGCAATCGTCGCTCTCGCCCGTCAAGCGGTTTACCAAATTTTTCCGGGATGTGTTGCTGGCTGAAGTGGCCGGGCCGGTGGCCGTTTTTATTGACGAGGTGGACAGCGCCTTGAAGTTGGATTTTTCCGACGACTTTTTTGCGGCCATTCGTGCCATTTATAACCAGACCTTGACCACCCCGGACGCCGGGCGGCTTTCGCTGGTATTGATGGGGGTGGCTGCGCCCAATGAACTGATTAAAGGTCAGCATCGCACCCCTTTCAATATCGGCGAGCGCCTGGAACTGGAAGAACTGGCGCTGGCTGACGCGCGCGCTGTTTTTGCCAGAGGACTGCCACCGGAGGCGGCCCCCGTCATAGATCGGGTGTATGACTGGACGGCGGGACACCCGTACCTGACACAGCGTCTCGGCCAGGCCATGGCCCGCGACGGCCGTATCCAGTGGCGCGACCAGGATGTGGACGATCTGGTAGCGCAGCTTTTTTTCGGCGAACGGGCCTTGGTGGAAGAAAGCAATTTGCAATTTGTCAACGGCCGTGTCCAGGCCAGCCCACAAAAAGAGCGCCTGCTACGTCTTTATAAAACTGTTTATCGCGGCCAAAAAATCCCCAACAACGACCACGCCCCTGAGCAGACTGAGCTAAAACTGATTGGGCTGGTCAAAGTGGACGCTTCAGGCAACCTGGTGGTGCGCAACCGCATTTACCAACATGCCTTTGACCAGGCCTGGATTCAGCAGCATATCCCTGCGCGGCGGCAGCGGTTGGTGTGGATTTCCCTGATCCTGATGACCTTGTTGGCGGCGGCGACCAGCCTTTATTTCTGGCGTCAGGCGCAGCGCACAGACGAACTCCTGGCCCAGACCTATGTTGCCAATTTCTCTGCCACCGAAAACCCCACCTTGCGCCTGGATAATCTGGCGCAGCTATTGGCATTGGGCGGCTACGAATCCGAGGCCGTGGCGCTGTTTGAGCAGCTACCTGCGCCGGACAAAATGGCCCTCTTTACTACCCCGGCTGCCGATTTGCAGCCGCAGATGGAACGGGTGATCACAGCCGTTTACACCACCCAGACCGCCGATACGCTGGCGGCGGAAATGACCAGTACGCCACTCTTAACGGCTATGTTGGCGGCGCTCCGGCAATATAATCGTCTGGAAAATCCGGCGCTGGCGGCGGAGATTGAAAGCTGGCTGCAAGGGCGCACGGCCGTGCAGCAAAACAATCTGGATGCGGCCCAATTAGCCTATAGTGTAGCGTTGAGCCTGAACCGGGAAAACCCGGCCACGCGCTACGAACGCGCCCAGGTGGCTCTGATGATGGGAGACAATGAAGCCGCGCTGGCGGATTTGCGCGACTTATTACTCTATGGCGATGTCTGGCAAAACCGGGTGGCGGCGCTGGTGACACAAACACCGCCACTGCACTCCCTGATTACCGATGGCAACCGTTATCCTGAACTGGTCGCTTTTGTGCCCACGCCCTCAGCTATCGCCTCCGCTTCTGTTACGGCCGTGATGGTCATGCCGGGCACCCCGACCGTTGCCCCTACACAGCCACCGGTCACGGCCGTAGCCACCTCTACCCCATCCGTTCCCCTCCCACTACTGGCAGACACGCCCCTGGTTGTGCCCGAAACGCCCCCTGTGGGTGATATTGTCTATACCTGTTTCCTGGAAGGCGTTGATCAGATTTGTATCATTGCTGCCGATGGTGCCAATCAGCGGCAGCTAACTTTTACCGGGGTGACGGATTGGGCCGCTTCTTTGTTGCCTGGTGGTCAGGGTGTGTTGTTTTCCAGTACTCGTTCGGGGCGATTTGCCATTTATCAGGCCGATGTGACCGGCGAGAATGTACGTCTGGTCTTGCCGCCAGGTGAAGGGGATTATGCGCCGGCTGCTTCGCCTGACGGCCGTCAGATTGCCTTTTCCCGCGCCGAGGGGAGCAGTTTGAATATCTGGATTGCGGACAGCGACGGCCGTAACCCCCGCCCCCTGACGCGCATCACCGGTCAGGCCGAGGCGCTCAGCCCGGTCTGGTCTCCGGATGGTCAGCAAATCGCCTTTACTCGCCGCCTGGCCGGGGAGGAAGGGTACACATTGGTGATCATAGATGCGGATGGGAGTGAGATGCGGGAGTTGGCACGGCCGTTGCCCGGCATCGGTGGCAGTGTAGATTGGTCGCCCGACGGCCAATGGCTCGCTTTTTACGCCGGCCCGCCCAATGATCGTGATCTTTACCTGCTGGCCGTAGATGGTTCGGTTTATCATCGTTTGACTGACGGCGGCGACAATCTATCCCCCTCCTTTTCACCTGATGGCAACTGGCTCGTCTTCACTTCCGCCCGCGATGGGGACAACGATCTCTACCTGATGCGACTGGATGGCACGGGCCTGACCCAACTGACGGTCAATACCTTTTCAGACTGGCAACCCAATTGGGGCAGTCCGTGAACCGTTTACCGATTACCGGACTCGGCCGCGGCGAACACGGCCGTGACCTCCACCCCAAACCCATCCAACAACACCGACGTCGCCCGCTCCCCTTCGTTAAACTCACCATGCACCGCATATTCATCTCCGGCCAGTGTCAGCACAATGACTTGCCGCTTTTGCGGATCAACAATCCAGTATTCAGCGATGCCTGCCAGGGCATACTCTTCCCGTTTTGTCTGCAAATCTCTTTCCCGGTCTTCCTTACCACTGCTTGCTACCTCTAACACCAGGTCTGCCCCGGTTGGATAATCGCCCGTTATGGTAGCAATCCGTTCGTTTGAGAGAAACACAATGTCGGGTTCGCGGTATTTCCTGGCCCATAAGCGGACGGGCATAGGTGCAAAAACCACTTCGCCGAGCTTGTGACTGGCCACAAAGGCTGCAAGTACCTGATATAAGAAGGCGACTATTCGTTGATGAGCAAAGGTGGGCATGGTTAAAAACTCCAAATGACCGTTGTTAAATTCGACAAAATGAGTGGTTTCCAGGGCAAAGTACTCTTCTTCACTCCATTCCCCCTGGTTTGGGTATTGCCGGGCCAGTTCCCAGATTGGTTCACCTGGTTTTGATTGAATAGGCTTAAGTACCATGAATGCCTCTCCTACCGATTACCGATAACCGTTCACCGATAACCGATTACTGTTCCAACTCTGCCTCCACCACTCGCTTAATTGTACCATCGGCCACCAACTGGCGTAATTGTTCAATATGCGGGGCCAGGACGGCATCATCCGCCAGGAAGGGGACGAATTGGCGGATGAGATGGTAGGCTACGGCCGTGCCCCGCCCCAACTGCTTCTCCTCCCCCATGACCCGCCGCCGGAAATCCACCCCCTGCGCTGCGCCGAGCAGTTCAATCGCCACGATGGTTTCCACGTGATCCAGGATTTGGGCGGCCTGACGCACGGCCGTTGCCCCCATACTCACATGGTCCTCCACATTGGCGCTGCTGGGGATGGTGTCCGCGCTGGCGGGGTGAACCAGGACTTTGTTCTCCGAAGCCAGCGCGGCCGCCGTATATTGAGCCATCATCAGCCCGCTTTCCAGACCGCCATCTTCAGTGAGGAACATGGGCAGGACACGGCCGTTGCTGTCTGCATCCACCAGCCGCGCCATGCGCCGTTCACTCATATTGCCGATTTCGGTGAGCGCCAGCTTCACGTAATCCATCGCCATCGCAATCGGTTCGCCATGAAAATTACCCGCCGAAATCACATCCGCCGCGCCCGTTTCCTCGTCCACAAAAATGATGGGATTGTCGTTGACGGAATTGAGTTCAATATCAATCACCCACTGCGCATAGGCAATAGCGTCACGGGCGGCGCCATGCACCTGGGGCACGCAGCGCAGCGTGTACGGGTCTTGCACATTCAGCGGATCGTACCCGCGCAAAAGCTGGCTGCCCTGCAACAACTGGCGCAAAAAGGCGGCACAATCAATCTGGCGGGGATGGGGGCGGGCAGCATGGACACGCGCATCATAGGCGCGGTCGGTGCCGTGTAATGCCTCCAACGTCAGGGCGGCGGCGATGTCGGCGGTGAGCGCCAGGTTGATGGCCCGGCGCACTTGCAGCGCCCCCATGCCCACCATAAAGCTGGTGCCGTTGAGCAGCGCCAACCCTTCTTTGGCTTCCAGTTCCAGTGGTTGCAGGCCGCATTGCTCCAGGGCGGCACGGCCGTCCATCACTTCCCCATTCACCACCGCTTCCCCCTCACCGATGAGCACCAGTGCCAGATGGGCCAGCGGGGCCAGGTCGCCGCTGGCCCCCAGCGACCCCTGCGCCGGGATGCGGGGGTGGATGTGCTGGTTGAGCATGTCGAGGAGCAGTTGCACCACCAACGGCCGTACCCCGGAATGTCCAATGGCCAGGGTATTGGCGCGGACGACGAGCATGGCACGCACGGCCGTTTCCGGCAGCAGCGGCCCCACCCCCACGGCATGGCTGCGCACCAGATTGACCTGTAGCTGTTTTACCTGGTCGGGCGAAATGATCTTGTCTTTGAAACGGCCGAACCCCGTGGTAATGCCATACACCACCTCACCCCGCGCTACCAGTTCGTCCACCGCCCGGCGGGAACGTTCCATAGGCGGGATGGCGGCGGGGTCTAGTTGCACGGTACGGCCGTGTGCCACCGCCACCACATCGTCTACCTGTAAATCAGTGCCGGAAATAGTCAAGGGAATCATGGCGCAATTATACGTCATACCCCCATAATTCCCTTATCAGTAAGTGGCAGGGCGGGGAATAGTATGTTATTTTTCGTTCGGATAGATGTAACGCCATTTGCCAAATCGCGTTACTCTTACAAGGAGAGACTATGTTTGACGAACAGGCGCGTTCTCTATTAAGCCAGCCGGTCATTGTCCGGCTGACCACCATCCGCCCGAATGGTTATCCACATACGATTCCCGTTTGGTTTATGCTGGATGGGGAAGAGTTGGTGCTGTTTTCTAGCCGGGATAACCGTAAAGTGAAAAATGCCCTGGCAAACCCCAAAGGTAGCATCGCCATTGGCGGTGACCCGGTGGGCAGCCCATGTTACCTGGTTGACGGTGATCTGATGGTAGAAGATGACCCTGATCACCACATGGCCGCCCGCATCACTCACCACTACGAATCCCCGGAGAAGGCTGAAGAATATCTACAATCCTGGCGCAATGAGGATTTTGTGGTGCTGCGGCTGAGACCCAGGCGCGTGGTGAAGGTGAGTTAAGGTAACGGCCGTAGAGAGGAACGAATGGATTGTTCCCATAAGCCCTTGCGCTATGAGCCAGATATGTGGTAAGTTGTGGATATTGCATAAATTTCACAATTTATAGAAGGAGTGGATGATGTCCAAAACTATCACATCTACTGAACTACAAAAAAACACACGTGCGGTCATTGATTGGACGCGCATACGAGGAGAGCCGGTCATTGTGGAAAGTTATGGCAAGCCGATGGCGGCTATTCTTTCCTATGACGAGTATCAGGCATACTGGCAGTATAAACAGGCACGTTCCGCCCGTTTTGCCCAACTGCGTGTAGCGGCAACAGCTAATGCAACTGCTAATGAACTGAGTGAAGATGAGGCGATGGCATTGGTGGAGGCTGCGCGCCAGGAGTTGTTTAACGAACAGCAGCCAACCTCATGATTCGGGCTGTTTTAGACACCAATCTGATTGTCAGTTACCTGCTTACCCAAAGCGAAACGATGTCGCGCCTGATTGATCATTGGGAGCAGGGGCATTTTGTCTATTTATTGTCGCCGGTCATGCTGAATGAGTTAAGGGAGGTTGTTTACCGGCCACGCCTACGCCAGCAGATGCGGGTTGATCCGGCTGTCTTGTTGGAGGTGATTGAGGCGGATGCGGAGTTAGTGCCGGGCAGCCTGGTTCTGTCCGGCGTCTGCCGCGATCCAAAGGACGAACCATTTATTGCCTGTGCGGTGGAAGGGAATGCTGCTTATCTGGTGACTGGCGACGCCGATTTGCTGGACATGGTAACTTTTCAAGGTGTGACCATGATCCGGGCGTATGATTTTGTGCAACTGCTGAACATCGCCGTATAGGAGGAACCCATGAGCAAGTTTCGCATTTTGTGTCTGGATGGCGGGGGGATACGGGGATTGTACACGGCCGTGCTGCTAGATCGCATTCAAACGGCCGTGCCCACATTCCTGGATGACATTCACCTTTATGCCGGTACTTCTACCGGGGGCATCCTGGCATTGGGACTGGCAGCCGGGCGCACACCGGCCGAAGGCGTGGCCCTGTACCAGCAGTGGGGGCCGCGCATCTTTTCCCGCTCGCTGGTCTGGCGATTGCGTACCTTGTGGGGACTGATCGGCGCCAAATATGACAATCAGATGCTCCATGAAGCCGTTACCAGCGAGTTAGGTGACCTGACAATGGCTGACCTGGCGCAGCGTGGTAAACACGTGCTGATTTCCAGCTTTGATCTGGATGTTGGGCAAAGCCCATACCACTGCTGGCGACCTAAATTTTTCCACAACTTTCCCGGCCCCACCGGCGACCCGGACGAAAAGCTGGCGGATGTGGCCATGTATACCAGCGCCGCGCCCACCTACTTCCCTTCGTACAAAGGGTATGTGGATGGCGGCGTGGCGGCCAACAGCCCGACGATGGCGGCGCTGGCGCAGGCGCTTGATCCTGGCACCGGCGGCCAACAATTAGGCGATATTCGCTTGCTGTCGTTTAGTACCGGTCTGTCGCCGCAGGCCATTGAGGGGGAGCGGCACAATTGGGGGTTGTTGCAGTGGGCCAGCCCGGCTATCCCCATCATGCTGGAAGGCTCAATGGACGCCCAAAATTATGAGAGTAAGCGTATCCTGGGGGCGCAGCAGTACCATCGGCTGAACAAGGTGCTGCCACAGCCGGTAGAGTTAGATGACGTGTCTAGCATGGACAGGCTGATTCAATATGCCAATGCGGTGGATATTGGGCCGACGGTGGCCTGGGTGGAGCAGTTCTTTTTGTAACCGTAGAACACGGATTTGCCGGATGGGCGAAAAAAAGCGTGTTTTATCAATCAGCACGTTTATCAAAACAGCATGAACCAACAACCATTTACAGGTCAATCAGTTTTTATCACCGGGGCGGGGGTGGGTATTGGGTTTGGCCTGTGCCGGGCGTTTGCGGCAGCCGGGGCGGTGGTGGCGCTGAATGATGTGGAGGGGGCGCTGGCGCAAGCGGCGGCCGAAAAAATCATAGGCGAATGGCCGGGGGCAACCGTTATTCCGTATGCGTTTGACGTGGCCGATGTGGATGCCGTACAAAACGCCATCAACCACTTTGCGCAGCAGCACGGCCGTCTGGACATGGCCATTGCCAACGCCGGCATCACCCAATACGGCAAATTTCTGGAATACACCGCCGCCGACTTTGACCGGGTGATGGGCGTCAATTTACGCGGCAGTTACTTTACGGCGCAGGCGGCGGCGCGGCAGATGATTGAACGAGGGACAGAGGACGGTCGTATCCTGCTTATGTCCTCTGTCACCGGGGTGCGGGCTTTCAAGAGCCTGGGCACGTATGGCGTCAGCAAGGCGGGCATCATCCACATGGCGCGGGTGCTGGCGTTGGAATTGGGCGAATATGGCATCACCGTTAACGCCATCTGCCCGGGGGCCGTTATCACCGAACGCACGGTGGCCGACGACCCCGATTATGCCGCCAAATGGGGTGGGGTGACGCCCGACGGCCGTGCCGGAGAAGTTGAAGACATTGTAGCCGCCGCCCTCTTCCTGGCCTCCCCCGCCGCCCGCCACATCACCGGCCAAACCATCCAGGTAGACGGCGGCTGGTCCCTACGCAGCCCCATCCCTGAAGACCACCCGGATTGAGAGATTGGGGGTTTCAATCTCTCAATCTCCCCATCTCTCAATCTCTCAATCCCCCGTAACCCCTTCCGCCATAATGTGTGCCGTGTTACGTCCCAACGGCCGTGCGCCTGTGGCCGGGCTGATGGTGTTCTGTTCCGGGTAGATAATCAGAAAGCTGGTGGTCTGAAAATGCTGCGCCAGTTTGCGGGGGATGGTGTCCATATATTTGTTATAAGAGACAGAGCCGGGGCGGGCGCTAATAGTGACCAGCAAATCGGCGTCGGTCACTTCTCGTGACAAAATCAGAAAATCTTCCCACTCGGTAAACAGCGAAAAATCAGCTTCCACGGCCGGTTTGGCGGCCTGGATGATCGGCTGGATATGGTTGATGCTACCCTGAGTGGCAAAGATGCGCAGTTTTGCGCCAGCCTGCTTGCTCAGGGTGGTTAATGTGCGCAGCCAGCGGGTAAAACCCGTTTCCAATTCACCATGTGAAGGTACCACCACCACAATTTGCCGGGTGACGTTGATGGGGTGTACCAGGCGGGTGACAACAATCATTTGTCGTGATGCGTGCAGCAGGTGATCCAAAACGCTGCCGAAGATGCGCTGCTGGGCGCTGATTTGGGCGTTCCAGCCAATGACCACCTCGGTGATCATCAGTTCCTTAATGGCGCGGGTGATGCCGCTGGCCACGTTGAGGTCTACACGCGAGACAACCTGTACGGCCGTTTCCGTCGCCGCCGCATGGGTAATGGCCTTTTCCAGCATTTTGGTGCTGGCGGCCACCCGCTGCTGCACATCGTCATCGTCCTTCACCACTACCAGCGGATAAATGGGTTCGGCCGACCGGGGGTTTTTGATCATAATCGCCAGGTCCATCAACTGCTCAATGGTGGCCGGGTTGGCGATAGGTACCAGAATCCGGTCAGGTACAACAGCCAGGTCTAACACCCGTTCACTCTCGGCGATAGCCAGTTTGCGGCTGGCCGATTCGGTGACAAACGAACTGATCAGGCAAGTGACCAGGATCATCACAATGGTGCCGTTGAGGACCGCTTCATTCAGCAGTCCCAAATTGAAGCCAACCAGTACCGCTGCCAACGTGGCCGCCGCCTGGGAATTGCTCAACCCAAAAATCAGGTTACGTTCCATTACCGAGTAGCCAAATATCCTTTGCGTAAAAAAAGCGGCCAACCATTTGCAGCTAAGGGCTACGACGACCATAGTGGCCGCAACAATCAGGGCTTCCGACCCCTGGAACAAAACTCTGACGTCCACCAACATGCCCACGCTAATCAAGAAAAAGGGCACAAAAAGGGTGTTGCCCACAAAATCAATGCGGTTCATCAGCGGCGAGGTGTGGGAAATCAGCCGGTTGAGCGCCAGCCCGGCCAGAAATGCGCCAATGATCGCTTCCACCCCGGCCAATTCCGCCAGGAAAGCGGCGGCAAAAACGATGGCTAACACAAAAATATATTGGGACCCACCATCCCCTTGTCCCGTTCTAAAAAACCAGGCCCCAATTTTGGGCATGATCCACAGCACAATAAAGACAAAAATGGCAAAAGCCACGGCCAACCGCAGCCAGAAAAAGCCATTCAACTCCCCCTGGGTGGAGCCGGCAATAATGGCCAGCACCAGTAAGGCGATGGTGTCGGTAATCATCGTGCCGCCGACGGTAATGGTAACAGCCTCGTTTTTAGCCAGACCCATCCGGCTGGCGATGGGGTAGGTGAGCAGGGTGTGGGAGGCAAACATACTGGCCAGCAGAATGGCCGAGGGCCAGCTAAACCCCAGAATGTAAAGCGCCGCCAGGGTGCCCACGGTCTGCGGAATGGAAGATGAGCAGTACCAGGGTGAAAACAAGGACAGGATCGGAGAATGGCAGCGTAAAATGGGGCATAGAAGGCAACTCCTTTATTTGAACCTATTGTATCATTTTGCGGTATGATTGGCGGGTGACGAGTGACGAGTAGCTTGCTATGAGGAGATGGGTATGGCTCGTTTTGAGGTGACGACGATTGGCGAGGCGATGCTGCGGCTGAGTGTGCCCGCCGGGGTGCGGTTGGAAACGGCGCGGCAGTTGGACCTGTTTCCGGCGGGGGCGGAGGCCAATGTGGTCGCGGTATTATCCCGGTTGGGACGGCCGTGTGGCTGGGTGAGCGCCTTGCCGGACAACCCCCTGGGACGGCTGGTAAGCAATGCGCTGCGGCAGGCGGGGGTAGATGTCACGGCCGTACAGTGGTTGGCGCACGGCCGTATGGGTACCTACTTCATCGAGTTTGCCGCCCCACCCCGCCCGACCCAGGTGGTATATGACCGCGCCAACTCCTGCTTCACGCAGCTACAGCCGGCGCAAGTTGATTGGGATTACCTGCTGGATACCCGGCTGCTACACCTGACGGGCATTACGCCACCGCTGTCGCCGGGCTGCCTGGCAATTGTGCAAGAGGCATTACAGAGAGCGAGGGAGAGGGGCACGGCCGTGAGTTTTGATGTGAACTATCGCCAGAAATTGTGGTCACCGGAAGCGGCCGCGGCCACCCTTTTGCCCCTCATACAGCAGGTAGATTTGCTCTTTTGTAGCCAGCGAGACGCCATGACCCTGTTTGGCTGCCAGGGTAAACCGGAAGAGGTGGTTGCCCAATTGGGCGCACAAAGCAGCGCCCGTCATATGGTTGTCAGTCTGGCAGAAGAAGGGGTTATTGGTTGGGATGGGCAGCAGACTCTTCGCCAGAGTGCGCCGCCGGTGCAGGTTATAGACCGGATTGGCGCGGGGGATGCGTTGGCGGCCGGCGTCATTCACGGCTGGCTGGATGGCGACTTTGCCGCCGGGCTGCGTTACGGCGTCACCCTGGCGGCCTTAGCCCTCAGCCAGTATGGCGACATGGTCATCACTAATCAGGCAGAACTGGCTGCGCTAACCACCCAATCGGGGAATTGGGTAATCAGGTAATCGGGTAATTGGGTGTTTCAATTACTTAATTACTTAATTACTTGATCACTCACCCACTCACCCACTCACCCACTCACCCACTCACCTCATTCCCTTCCGGGTTATACATCCGGTGGCGGGCCAGGTCGCGGTGGGTATCCACCAGATGCAGCACATCTTCTGGTCTGGATACCCCTCTGAAAGCAAAATGTTGCGTCTGGCTGGCCGTCTGGCAAATGACATCGCCAAAATTGAACAGGGTGGCCAACACGCCGCGTTTGTGGAAATTCATATCCTGCACATTCACCAGATCGGCTGAAGAAACTGTCTGATTAAACGGCGATGTGCGGGTGGAATCCACGATGCGCTGGTTGGTCAGCAGCCAGACATCGTTGCGGTAGCGATAAAACTCAATGCCGATAAAGAGCAACCCGCCCACGATGGCAATGCCAATCAGGATTGTCCATAACAACCCCAACCACTCCCAAGATGCGGTAATGCTCCGTAACCAGAATAGAGCCACTAACACAATTATCTCGACGATGATGGTCAGGACAATATCTAAAACGAGGCGGGCGGGATGCCGCCGCATTAATTTGATCACCTTCTCGTCCTTTTGTAAGGTAACAGGATATTTTTCAGCCACGTTTGTTCTCCTCGTATAAGGTAATTATGAATTATGAAGGATGAATGATGAATCCTCATTCATCATTTCACTGTGTTCAGTGCAGGCTGTGATGTGTCGCACCCATGTTGAAGTATTAAGGGGATGGGAAAGGTTCTAATTTTCATCTTGAAGTTGCCAGATAACAAGCATAGTATAACAATCGCCTTTATTGGGGCAAAGGACGTATGATTTGCCCTTTCTTATGCACCGTATAGACAAATCCCATACTATAGGCGCTTATGGCTGATCTTCAACTTTTAATTGTGGCCGATGACCCCCTGGCGCGCGCCGGTCTGAGCCTGATGCTGGCAAATGAACCGGGGTGCCTGGTCGTCAGCCAGATAAACAGCGCCGATGTTTTGGACGAACTGGCAGATACCCGGAAGCCGGATGTGATCATTTGGGATGTGGGGTGGGAAGCGCCGGCAAAACTGCCAGACTGGATTGACAATGACATTCCGGTACTGGCGCTGTTGCCGCCGTTTTTGCATGATGGGGGGGTGATTCGCGTGTTTTGGGAGAGGGGCATACGGGTGTTGTTGAGCCGGGAGAGCAGCGGGGACATACTGGCGGCGGCGGCGCACACGGCCGTACACAACCTCACTATCCTGGACAACGATGTGGCCGCCCTGCTGCTGCCGACCAATGACCGGGAAGGCGACACGGCCGTGCCCCAGCCCCTCACCCCCCGTGAAACCGAAGTGCTGCACCTGCTGGCCGAGGGGCTGACGAACAAAGCCATTGCCCGCCAGCTTCACGTCAGCGAACACACCATCAAGTTTCACGTCAACGCCATTATGGGCAAACTAAACGCCCAAAGCCGCACCGATGCGGTGGTGCGGGCCACGCGGGTGGGGCTGCTGGCTTTGTAAGCGTAACCCGTAACTCGTAATCCGTAATCCGTAATCCGATTACGGTTCACGGTTCACGGATTACGAATTCCCCCCATACTGCCGCTCAACCAGATCGCGGTAAAGGCCGGATTGCGCCATCAACACATCGTGGGCGCCCTGTTCGACGATACGGCCGTCTTGCAACACACAAATCACGTCCGCATTCCGAATGGTGCTTAACCGGTGGGCGATGACGATGGCGGTACGGCCGTGCATCAATCGCTCCAATGCCTGCTGGATTAACACTTCCGTCACCGTGTCCACGCTGGCGGTGGCCTCGTCTAGCATCAGGATGCGGGGGTTTACCAGCGCGGCACGGGCAATACACAAAAGCTGCCGCTGCCCCACCGATAAATTCTGCTCCTTCCAGAATTTTGGTCATAGCCATCGGGCAGCGCGGTGATAAATTCGGCGGCGTTGGCTAATTCGGCGGCGGCCTCTACTTCGTCCAGCGTGGCCTCGGCCCGACCAAAGCGGATATTGTCGGCGATGCTGCCCGCAAAGAGAAACGGGTCTTGGGGTACCAGGCCAAATTGGCGGTGCAGCGACGCCTGGGTGACGGCGCGCACATCCAGGCCGTCAATGGTGACACGGCCGTTGCTGACATCATAAAAACGGGCGATCAAATTGGCGACGGTGGTTTTGCCGGCCCCCGTTGGCCCCACCAGCGCCACCGTCTGCCCTGGGGCAATAGCCAGCGACACCTGATGCAAAATCTCCGGGCTGTCGGCGCGGTAGCGGAAGGAAACGTCTTCCAGCGCAATGGCGCCGGTCACGGGTGGCATCTCCATTGCATCTGGCGCGTCTTCCACATCCGGCTCTGTCGCCAGCAGTTTGAGTACCTGCTCGCCACCGGCCATGGCCGACTGCATGGTGGTGTAGATGCGGCTGAGTTCCTGAATGGGCTGGAAAAAGCGGGTGACATAGGCAATAAAGGCGACCATCACACCCAGCGTTACCTGGTCGGCGGCCACCGCCCGCCCGCCAAAGTAAAGGACAACGGCCGTCGCCAGCACCCCCAAAAACTCAATGGTCGGCAGGAAAATAAACGAGAGGCGCATCGCTTCCACGTGGGCGCGGCGGTTGGCGTCGTTTACTTCGTCGAACTGGTTTTCCACGGCCGTTTCCTGGGCAAACGCCTGAATCACCCGCATCCCGTTGATGTTTTCGGCCAGGTTGCCCACCAGGGCCGCTACCCGTTTGCGCGTCAGGCGGAAGACGCCCTGGGCGCTGCGCGAAAACCAGATGGTCGCCAGCACCATCAGCGGCAGCACGGCAAAGGTGTACAGCGCCAACTGCGGACTCATGGAGAGCATGATGGCGATGATGCCCACCAACACCAGCAAATCGCCGATGAGGGTGATGAGGCCCTGTGTGAGCAGGTCGTTGATGGCCGCCACGTCGTTGATGACGCGGGAGACGGTGACGCCGATGATGGTGCGGTCGTGGTAACCCAGTGAGAGGCGCTGCAAATGGGCAAACAGCGCCGCGCGCACGTCGGCCAGCACCCGCTGCGAGACCCAGCCCAGGTAATACTCTTGCCCGGCGGTGGTGATATACAGCCCCAGGTAACAGACGGCGATGAATACCGCCAGGCGCGTCAGCCCGGCGGCGTCGCCGATGGCAATGTGTTCGTCAATGGCAATTTTGATCAGGTAGGGAGTGAGCAGGGTGAAGCCGGTGGCAAAGAGCATAAAAAGGATGGCGGCGAGCATTTTGCGGCGATACGGCCGTACAAAGACCAGCATCCCCTTGACCACCCCTTTGTCAAAGTAACGGCCGTCCTTCGGCTCCTGCCCAAACTGCTCAATGGCGCTGCGGGGGCCGATGCCGGGGCTGAAGCTAAAACTCATACAGTTATCCTTGAAGGGGGAGTTGTGTCAACAATTCCCCCTTCACTTTGCATCTGCGTGGCGCAGATTTGCCGGTAGAGGGGGGAGGTGGTTAACAATGTATCATGCGTGCCCTGGGCGGTGACACGGCCGTGCGCCAGCAGCAAGATCAGGTCGGCGCGCTGCACGGTACTCAGGCGGTGGGCGATGATGAAGGTGGTGCGCCCGGTCATCAGCCGTTCTAACGCCTGCTGGATGAGCCGTTCCGTTTGCGTGTCTACACTGGCGGTGGCGTCGTCCAGAATGAGGATGCGCGGGTCGGTGAGCAGGGCGCGGGCAATGGCTAACCGCTGCTTCTGCCCGCCGGAAAGGGTGATGCCCCGTTCGCCGACGTAAGTGTCGTAGCCGTTGGGCGTAGCCATGATGAAGTCGTGCGCCTGGGCGTCTTTAGCGGCCTGGATGATTTCCGCTTCGTTGGCGTCCGGGCGGCCAAAGGTGATGTTGTCGCGGATGGTGGCAGCAAAAAGCAGGGTATCTTGCATCACGAACCCGATCTGGCTGCGTAGGGAGTAGAGGGTGGCCTGCTGGATGTCTATGCCGTCCACCGTAATGCGCCCCGCCGACGGTTCATAAAAGCGGGCCAGCAGGTTGATGATGGTGGATTTGCCGGAACCGGTGGCGCCGATGAGGGCCACCATCTGCCCCGGTTCGGCCGTAAAGGAGACGTTGTGCAGAACAGAACGGCCACCCTGGTAGGCGAAGGATACATCGTGAAATTGCACCTGACCTTGCAAGCGGGGGAGGGGCACAGCCGTTGGCTCATCCGCAATCTCCACCGGGGCGTCCAGAATAGCAAAAACGCGCTCGGCGGCGGAGGAGGCGATGGCCAGGATGGGAATGATGCGCCCCATCAGGCGAATGGGACGCACCAGCATGGCCAGGTAGGTGGTGAAGGCCACCAGTTCACCCAATGTCAACTGGCCCTGAATGACCAGCCAGCCGCCATACCAGAAGATGAAGACAGTGCCCCAATTGGCGATCATGTCCAGCAGAGGCGCTTGCAACGCCTGCACCCGCGCCGATTCGGCAGAGAGGGCAAACCAGCGTTCGTTTTCCGCGTCAAAGCGCCGCATTTCCGCCTGCTCCTGAGCAAATGCTTTGACGATGCGCGCCCCGCGCAGGTTTTGTTCCAATTGGGTGGTGAGGTTGCCCAATTGGTCTTGAATTTTGAAGGAGAGAGGGCGAAATTGCCGCCCAAAGTGGTAGGCGCGGTGCAGCAGGATGGGGAGGGTGAGCAGGATGAGGAAGCCGAGGGTGGGGTTCATCCACAGCAGGATAACGGCCGTGAACAAGATCAACATGCTGCCTTCCACCAGCCGCAAAATGGCCCGCCCCGTCAGGAAACGGATGCGTTCCACGTCTTGCATGGCGCGGGAGAGGATTTGCCCACTTTCGCTGCGGTCGTGGAAGGAGAAGGAGAGGGTGGAGAGCTTTTGCAGCAGTTCGTTGCGCAGGTCATAGGCCACGTTTTGCGAGGCCAGTTCGGTCCATTGCCCCTGGTAGTAGATGAAGACGCCCTTGACCAGCGTTGTTGCTAATAGCAGGGCAGTAGCCCAGCCTAAAAGCGCCAGGTTGTCGCCGTAGATGCCGGCGTCAATCCCCCACCGGATCAACTGCGGCGCGAAGACATTGATTAAGTTGATGAGAACCATCGTGCCGTAAATGCCGAATTGGAGTTGGCTGTACGGCCGTAGATAGCCCATGCTGCGCCAGAGCAATTGGGGGTCGCTCTGCGCGCTCTGCGCGCTCTGCGGTTTGTTTGGTGCGGACATCGTTGGGGATTATAAGGCGGTTTTCGTTTGCTGCCAGATCATACGGTTATCTCACAGCAATCCGAAATATGACGAAGCCCGGCGATTAAAATCGCGGCAACAGAAAGCAAAGTCGGCCTGCGCCGACTGGAAATAGTCGGCGAAGGCCGACTTTGCCTCTTGTTGGTGCAGATTTATCTGCCGCCGCAAGCCAAATTTCGAATTGCTGGGTTATCTCACCTGAGGAGCGTTCGCATGACCTCACAGGTTTGCGTTGATTCAGGCATTTTGCTCAAATTGCCCTGAGTGAGCCTGAGAGCCATTTGGCAGAAGCATTGTGGCAAACATGGGTCAGGAACGGGGTGGAACTTAGGAAAAAGCGAAACGGCGAAAAAAGCGAAACGGCGAAAAAAGTGAAACGGCGAGAAAAGTGAAACGGCGAGAAAAGTGAAACGGCGAGAAAAGTGAAACGGCGAGAAAAGTGAAACGGCGAGAAAAGTGAAACGGCGAGAAAAGTGAAACGGCGAGAAAAGTGAAACGGCCGTTACCGGGGATGGTAACGGCCGTTTCCGTGTGTAGGAGGAGGAAAACAAATTTAACGGTTTTGTGTGCGCATTCTCAAAGCATTTGCCGATACAGGTTTCTCTTTGAGAATGCGCTTACCAATACTGATCACAGCATACCAGATGCGAACATTTGCGCCTTTAAGGGTAGGTTGTGCGGGGATTAAGGGGAGTTTAAGAAAAAGGTAGCCAGGAGGCTGCCAGATTATCGGCTGCCTGCCGATAGTCTGCTTGTTACCTTACTTTTGCAGCCGTATCGTCCACTCTTGCAGCGCCAGCAGAAGGCGGTGCAGGCGTTTTTGCATGTCGTCGTCCGTGAGACGGCCGTCGGCGTCAAACTGCTGCCGGGCAAAAGGTACCATCAACTGGGGATGGGGCAGTACGGCAATATCGTTGTGCTGCAAAATCTCGCGCAAGTGCAGTTGCGCCCGCAGTGTGCCATACCGCCCCCCTGCGCCCATCAGCGCCGCCGTTTTGCCATCCAGCGGCGAGCGATCGGGCACATTGCGGGAGGCCCAGTCAATGGCGTTCTTCAAAGCGCCGGTGATCGAATAATTATATTCCGGCGTGGCAAAGAGCAGGGCGTCTGCCTGGCGGATACGCGCCCGAAAGGCCCGCACTGTGTCCGGCGTTCCTTCTGTTTCCAGGTCGGCGTCAAAAAAGGGGATGCCGCGCAAATCGGCAATTTCCAGGCTCATGCCTGGCGGCAGCAGTTCTTCGGCTGCGCGCAGCAGTGCTGTATTGTAGGAATCCCGGCGCAAACTGCCAGAAATGCCCAGTATGTGAAGAGTCTCAGTCTGATCGGCCATACGATTTTCTCAGGACATAAAAGGCTTCAAATAGAACGAAAGGTAATTCAGAGGGGCATCATCGGCGGTGATGACGGCCGTGTCCGCCTCTGGTTTTGCCAACACCACATCATACAGACCAACCGTTTCATCGTAAGTGGGTGAATGGAAACGGCCGTGACCATTCACAAAATACAAAAACAACTCTTCGCCTGGCCCTGGCTTTTCCAGTGTGGCCTGCCCGCCCGGCGGCAATAGGGCGCTGGTGAGGCGGGCATTCACGTGCGCATTTGTGCCTCCGGCCGGCCCGATAATGTCCCGCACGACGGCGTCGCCAACGGAGCGTGCGGTCATGTCGCCCAAACCAATTTGCTCATAATGGGCCGGTATGCCCATGTGATGCGGCTCGGCCACAAACCAGATTTGAATGACACGGGCATAAGCATCGCTGCGGTTGAGTTCCTGATGTTGGATGTAGTAGCCGGAAAACATGCGCTGTACCTCGCCAGCGCCGATGATGCCGCGCCCGCCAGTGGTATCTTCGTGATACACTTCGCCATCAATCACGTAAGTGAAAATTTCCAGGCCACGATGGGGATGCCAGGTAAAGCCATTGCGCGGCGCAATTTGTGTCATGTGCGCCGTCAACATCCCGCTGAGCCGCTGCAAGGGACTCCACCCACCTACCGCAAAATGCGATGTCAACCAATGAATCGGCCGGATGGTCGGAAAGGTGTCCGCTTGATAAAAATGTAAGTTGCCGGACGTATCCAGGCCGCTGATTACTGTGTCAAACATATTCATCACTCGGTTTTCAAAAGTTCAATTTTTGAGGAGCTGAACTTCTTTATGACGACACACGCAAGACGATGCCGTTTTGCGCCGGGTCGTGGAAAAAGAGGCCATCTTCGCGCTGTTCGGTGGGGATGTGGGCGTTTTGCAGGCGCACGGCCGTAGCCATCAACGCC
Source organism: Anaerolineae bacterium (assembly GCA_019637635.1). Lineage (GTDB taxonomy): Bacteria > Chloroflexota > Anaerolineae > Promineifilales > Promineifilaceae > CAADGU01. Next base: position 5,601 of record JAHBVI010000027.1, on the reverse strand, counting down.
TCTTCATCCGGCAGTAAAATCTCGTACCAGTTCAGCCCCACCGAACCCGACGGCGGCGGTGGCGCGCCCACACCCGCCCAGGTGTTCAGGCCAATGTGGTGGTGGTAGCCGCCGGCCGAGACAAAGGCGGCGCTGGGGCCATAACGAGTAACCAGATCAAAACCAAGCACCTGGGTATAAAACGCTTCTGCCTCTGACAAATGGGACACATGCAAATGAATGTGGCCGATGGTGGTATCCGCGTGTAGGCCAGCCCAGGTATGATCACGGCCGTGTAATTCACCCAACACACTATCCACATCAAACGCTATGGTATCCATCTCAATCTGCCCGTTGACCAGGGGCCACTCCTGCCGAGGCCGGTCCCGGTAAATTTCGATGCCATTGCCATCATGGTCAGACAGATACAGCGCCTCGCTCACCAGATGGTCAGACGCCCCGCCGATGCGCGTTTCCGTTTCAACCAGATGCTTGAGCGTCAGCGCCAGTTCCAGCCGGGAGGGAACAAGGATGGCAAAGTGATAGAGGCCGGTTGTGCGGTGGGGATGGATGGCCGATGGCAGTTCCCGCAGCGCCAGTAAATCTCGCCCGCCTGCGCCCAGGTAGGCCATGTCTCCTTCCTGCCGGTGCAGTTTCAGGCCAATGTTGTGCTGGTAATACGGCAGCGACCGACCAAAGTCCGAAACCGTCAAATACACGGCGCCAATTTTTGTGTTTGGGTGAATATTCATAGCTGGTCAAGACCCTAAGGGTTTCAAAAACCCTTAGGGTCTTCCATTCCATTAAGCCGGAACGGCTTCCAATTCGGCCACTTTCACTAATTCCAGTTCGATTTCAATCTGGATTTTATCGCCGACCAGGACGCCGCCGGTTTCGAGAGCCTGGTTCCAGTTCAGTCCCCACTCTTTGCGGTTAATGGCGGTGCTGCCAGAGAAGCCGGCGCTGATGTTGCCCCAGGGGCTTTGCGCCTGGCCTGCATATTCCACATCCAACACAACCGGTTTGGTGACGTCACGGATGGTCAGATTGCCATACAGTTTGCCACTATCGGCGCTGGTTTGTTCCACTTTGGTGCTTTGAAACCGGACGACCGGATAGTTGACCACATCCAGAAAATCAGGCGACTTCAGATGGCCGTCACGCTGCGCTTCTTTGGTGTTCAGGCTGGCGGCGTCAATCTGAATGTCTACGGTAGTGCGGGTGGGGTTCTCTTCGTCATAATTAACCTCACCGCTGAACGACTCAAACTGGCCGCGTACTTTTGAAATCATCATGTGCCGCACCGTGAAATGAATTTGGGAATGGGCTGAATCAATTTGCCAGGTCATAGTATAATCTCCTTCAATCTTTTTTGTTGAGTAAATTTTATGCAAGTGGACTTTAGTCCGCTTATCTGCTATCATATTACCGGACTTGAGTCCGCTTGTCAACAGATGAGATGATGAACTGTACTTTTGGACAGGGTAATGGTGCAATATGACCAGTGACGATGAACCGATTATGCTTGGTGAAATACACATGAATGAAGACGACGGCCGTGCCGAACGACGTGACGCCGCCGCCAACCGCAGCAAAATTCTGGAAACGGCCGAACGTCTTTTTGCGGCGCACGGTGTAAGCAATGTCAACATGGCCGACATTGCCCAGGCCGCAGGGGTAGGTAAGGGCACCCTCTACCGCCGCTTTGCCAATAAGGGGGAACTGTGCCTGGCGCTGCTGGATACGCAAATGGCCGATTTTCAAAACGGTATGTTGGCGCGGATGCAGCAAATGAACATGACCGGAATGCCCAAATTGGAACAGCTAGAGCAATTTATGGATGCTTTGATCTATTTCACCGATACCCATTCACCCTTGTTGTGTGAAGTGCAGCGCGAAGGGCTGCTGCCTTTGGATAATACCCGCCTGCAAATGCCCCATTTCTGGCAATACATGACCGTTAGTGCCTTACTGCGCACAGCTGCTGCTGCCGGGGAGATTCCGCCAGACCTGGATACAGAATACCTGGCCGACGCCCTGCTTTCCCCGCTCAAAGCCGACCTTTTCCAGTTCCAGAAAAACAATCGAGGCTTCACCCTGGAGCGCATCAGCGCCGGTCTGCGCACCCTGATTTCCGGCTTGCGTTATGCTGCCCCTGATCCGTAATTCGTTATCCGTAATCCGTAATTCGTAATTCGTAATTCGTAATCCGTAATTCGTAATTCGTAATCCGTAATCCGTAATCCGTAATCCGATTACGGTTCACGGTTCACGGTTCACGGTTCACGGTTCACGGCTCACGGCTCACGGTTCACGGCTCACGGGCTTCGGCGCCGGTGAAGGGGCGGTGAAAAAAGTGTTGAGCCGGGCGGGGAATGGGGTATGGTAGGGGCATATCTGGCGTGGAGGTTGTTATGGCAAAGCGAGAAAAAAGGCTACGGCCGTTCCTCTTCATCCCTTCAATTTTATGCCTGTTTGCCCTGGTAGTCGCCTGGCAGAACAATTCCGTACAGGCCAAAGTAGTCACCGTGTCCCCAGAGGGCATGACCAGCGTCCAACCTGTTTATGGCGTCAACTTCATCACCTCGGCCGAAGAGCCGGCCAGCGCCCAAAAGTTTCTCAACGGACAGGCGACCGGCGCGGCCTGGAACCGCTGGCCGATGTACTGGTTCAACATTGAGGTAGGGGAGCCTGGTAATTTTGTTTGGGGTGCGGTGGACACGGCCGTACAAGGCGACGTGACTTACGGCTTCCAAACAGACGCCATTTTGCTGGGTACTCCGCCTTTTTACCTGACCCGTTTGCGCCACAGCGAGGGCAGCCGCCGAATAATAGTACCCCCTACGCGACAGTCACCCCTCACCCTGGAAGCGATCAACACCGCCACCCCCGTTGGCCTTTATGACCCCATTTTTACCGATGGCACTGACATTCCCGGCCCCGGCAAAAACATCAATCCCAATAACCGCTGGGCGCGTTTTGTCTCCTTAGCCGTCAACCGCTACAAACCGGGCGGCGTGTTGGCGCAGCAAAACGGCTGGCCGGCCGGAGCCGGCGTCACCCATTGGGAAGTCTGGAACGAACAGGATTACGTCTTCTTTTGGGATGGCACGGTGGCCGATTATGCCCGGCTGCTCAAAGTGGCCTATCTGACCATCGAACACACCGACCCCGCTGCCCAGGTCATTTTCGGCGGCCTTTCCAACATCAACCTGTCCAGCGTGGCTAACCCCAACTTTTACAATGACCTGATGGCTCTGTATGACGCCGATCCGTTGGCCGCCACCTATGATTATTTTCACGACATCCTGGCGACGCACAGCTACTTTTACGCCTGGAACTCGTGGTACCACGTCTGGCGCGCCCACAACACCCTGGCGGTACGTGGGCTGGACAAACCAATCTGGCTGAATGAAAACGGCGTGGCTGCCTGGAATGATTACCCCGGCCCGGTGTGGGACCCACACAGCGGTTTTCGCGCCACCATGAACGAACAGGCCGACTACGTCATCCAATCGGCGCTGTTTGCCACTTTTGCCGGGGCGGACGGCATCTTCCATTTCCAACTGTATGATGCCTGCGGCAATCAGCCGGCGGGCACCGACTTCCCGCCGCACAACGGCGAATTGTGTGACGAAGATGGGCAGATTCCCGGCACCGATTTTCCCTGCGCGGGTGACGCTAACGGCCTCTTCCGCAATCCTCCCGATGCCGTCTGTTTCCGGCAGCACCCCAACCCGGAATCACCTCGCCCCAATTTTGACGCCTTCCGGGTGTTGACCGACTATTTCACCGGCGTGGAACCATTCTGGCGGCTGCGCCCAGGCGGCAGTGACCCGACGAATGGGCCGCAGGAGTGGATTGCCTTTTACCAACCGGCGACACAGTCGCGGCTGTTGGGCCTGTGGGCGCGGTTTGGGCAGGCAGAAACGGCCGTTGTGCCCACCACCAACCAATCAGGCCAGGGTTTGCTCATCACCCCAGACGGCAATACGCAAGCCATCATTGCCCAAAATGGTGTCTTTACGCTGACCTTACCGGCGGCAACCAACCAGAACGCACCCTGGGACCCGAATTTATATGCCATTGGCGGACGGCCGTACCTGCTCATCGAACAGGACACCTTGCCGCCTGTGCTTACGCTCAATGCACCGCCCTTTGCCGAATACCACATCCACCTCTCCTGGAGTGGCACGGACGATGGCAGTGGGCTGGTGGATTATGACTTACTGGTGGCGGTGGATGGCGGCCCGGCGCAGCCCTGGTTGACCCAAACGACGCAGACAACGGCCGTGTTCCAGAGCGAACCTTTCCACGACTATACGTTCACCTTACGCGGTCGGGATAGAGCGGGGAATGTGGGCGGGGACACGGCCGTGACCGTGCCCACATTATTGCTGCCTGAAAAAGCTTATTTGCCCCATATCAGCCGGTAAAAAGAGGGCTGCGGGTTGGTTGGTTGAATGGCCCCCTCCAATGGCAGCGTCAGCCGGAAGAGGGCGCCCCCCGAGGGGCTGTCTTCCACCGTCAGCAAACCACCATGCACCTCCACCGCCATCTTGCAAAAGGTTAAGCCCAGCCCCTTACCCCGGCGTGTTTTCGTATCAAGCTGCGCAAATTTTTCAAAAATGCGCTGGCGGTCGGCCACCGGCACCCCAGGGCCACTGTCGGCCACACTTACCTGTAACTGACTCCCCTCAACGGCCGCGCGCACCTCAATTTTGCCTTGATCCGGCGTCAGCTTGAGGGCATTTGCCAACAAATTGTGGATGACCCGGCGGATCAAAACCGGGTCAACCATGACCGGCGGCAGCGTTTCGGGCACAATAAGGTGTAGCTGCTGTTGATGTTTGTCTGCCAGAATTTGCAATTCGGCGATTTGTTCGCGCAGCAGGGGCGCCAGATCGGTCATGCTTTTGTGCAGCGGCATAACCCCCTCTTCCAGCCGTTCAACGTCCAGCATATCATTCACCAACCCCAGCACCTCATCACTGCAATGTTCCAGGTTTGTCAGCAGGCGCGCCTGCATGGGTGTTACCTCACCCAATCCGCCACGATGCAGCAAATCTAAGCCGCTGATAACGATGGTCAGCGGGCTTTTCAAATCATGCACAATCAATTGGATCAGGTCGCTGCGCTGCCGTTTTTCGCGCTGGTATTGGATGGCATGGCGCAGCAGCGGCAGCAGTGTTACCAGCAACGCGGCCAGCAACAGCAGATGAAACAACACCCAGGTAGCCGAACCGGAAAGGCCTATGGTCAGGCATAGCTCGGCCTGGGCCAGCAAAATAAAGGTAACGGCCAGGTTTTTGTCGGCGCGGTTGTTTTGCAACCGGCTGAACTGATCAGACCGCCAGGCCGCCCAGAGCAATAAAGCACTGGCCAGCATGGTCATGCCCAGGAGCAGAAGCGGCCCCCGCTGCAACATGCGGGCGAATGGTTCGGCAAAATGAAAGACTAAACCCAGGTAGGCCAGGAAGATCAGCCCATTGAGAGCGAACAGAGGCCAACGCCAGGCAATCAGTCGTTTTTCAGCAACGGCCGTCCAGCGCACACCCGCCGCCGCAAAATAGAGACTGCTCGCCGGTAAGCTCAACAAGAGCGACCAGACGAAGGCCGGGT
>JAHBVI010000269.1 GCA_019637635.1 Anaerolineae bacterium | reverse complement strand
GTCAGCCATCGCCACTTCACGTTCACCCAACTCCTCTTCCAACCGGTGTTCCATCTCTTCGCGGAACTGCCGGGTGTAGAGGTTGTAGTAATGACCGCCCAGGCGGATCAGTTCGGCATGGGAACCCATTTCGGAAACGCCACCGTTTTCAATGACCATGATGCGGTCGGCGTTCTTGATGGTGCTCAGGCGGTGGGCGATGATGAAGCTGGTACGGCCGTGCATCAATTTGTCCATACCCTGCTGAATCAGCGCCTCGGTCAGCGTGTCTACAGAACTGGTCGCCTCATCCATAATGAAGATGTCCGGGTCGGCCAGGATAGCCCGCGCCAGGCTGATGAGCTGCTTCTGCCCGGTGGAGAGCAGCACACCGCCCTCACCCACCTGCGTCTCATACCCTTCGTCCAGGTCAATGATGAACTCGTGCGCCCCGGCCATTTTGGCCGCTTCCACCACTTCGTCATCGGTGGCATCCAAACGGCCGTAGCGCAGATTGTCATACACCGTGCCCGAAAACAGGTGCGGCGTCTGCAAGACCATGCCAATGCGCGATTGGATGGCATGTTGGGTCATGGTGCGGTAGTCACGGCCGTTGAAGCGAATCGTCCCCTCTGTCGGCTCGTAAAACCGGCAAATCAGGTTGACAATCGTAGACTTGCCCGCGCCCGTCGGCCCCACCAGGGCCACCGTTTCGCCCTGCGGAATCGTCAGGTTAAAGTTCGTCAAAACGGGTTTGCCCGCTTCATACTGGAAGGACACATTATCAAACGTAATGTCGCCGCGAATCGTGCCAGGGTCAATGGCCTCCGGCGCATCCACAATTTCCGCTTCCATATCCAGCAAGGAGAACATCCGCTCACCGGAAGCTACCGCCTGCTGCATACTGGCATACACCGCCGCCAACTGCTGAATCGGCCAGAGCATGAAAGTGATGTAAGCAACGAAAGCATGAATGCTACCGGCCGTCATACTACCAGCGGAGAACTGCGCCCCACTATACCAGACCACCAACGCCACCCCGGCCGTACTCACCAACTGCACCGCCGGTAAGAACAACGCCGACAACCAGGCCGCCTTGTAACCGGATTCATACATCTGATCCGTCAACTCCTGGAAATTGTTCAGGTTCTTCTCTTCGCGTCGCAGCGATTTGACCACGCGCACACCGGTAATGTTTTCGCTGGCAGCGGCCGTAATCTGCGAGTTCACCTTGCGCACAATCCGATACTCCACCAGAATGCGCTGCTTGAAGTAGATAGCCACTTTGTACAGCGCCGGCAGCAGCAAGATGACGATAATGGTCATTTTCCAGTTGATAAGGAACATGAACACCAGCGAGGTGGTGATGCTCGTCACCGTCCAGGTGATGTCCAGGAAACCCCAGGAGACCAGATCGCCCACGCGGGTTACATCCGACGTGACGCGAGACATCAACCAGCCGGTCGGCGTCTTGTCATAGTAAGACAACGACAGGTTTTGCAAATGATTGAACATTGCCTTACGCAAGTCATACTGTACCAGATGGCCTAACACACCGGCGCAATAGATGAAGCCAAAAACCAGGACGGCAAAGATGGGCCAGGTTGCCAGATACAAGCCGATGTAATACCGCAGGGCGCTGACATCCTGGGCCACAATGCCCAGGTCAATGATCTGTTTACTCAGGTAGGTATGCCACGATTCAATGAGCGATACCAGGGCAATGAACACCAGGAAGCCCACCATTAGCGGCCAATGCGCCAGACCCAGCCGGGCAATGCGCCACATGGTGCTCTTATTGACTTGCGAGGTGTATTCCTCTTCTTCAAATTCCATGTAATCTTCAGACATGATGTTTTACTCGTGTGTCTGAGACATCCGATTTCTTGAAGAAATCGGATGTCTGATAACCAACCACTAATCTCCAGCCTGTGGTAATTCACTTAAATGCACACGGCCGTTCTTCGGTACAGCCGTCACCTTTGCCAAATCCGCTTCCAACTCCGCTTCAATGCGGGATTGCAGGTCGTAGATACGTCGGTAGACGCCGCCTTCCTGTTTGAGCAGTTCGCTGTGTGTGCCCATTTGGGTGATACGGCCGTGTTCCAACACCAATATCAAATCCGCATCCATCACACTCTGCACCCGGTGCGCAATCTGGAAGGTCGTGCGCCCTTTCAGCAGTTGGCGCAGCGCCTGGCGAATACTCTCATCCGTCTCCGTGTCTACGGCCGACATGGCGTCATCCAGAATCAGCAGGCTGGGGTCGCGCATGATCGTCCGCGCCAGCGTCACCCGCTGCTTCTGCCCGCCAGAGAGCGTCACCCCGCGCTCCCCTACCAGGGTGTTGTACCCCTCCGGGAAGCTCATGATCACGTCATGCACGGCGGCGGCGCGGGCGGCGGTATACACTTCCTCATCCGTCGCTTCCCGCCCCAGACCGTAGGTGATGTTCTCCCGAATCGTGGTCGAAAACAGAAACGGTTCCTGCATTACAAAGCCAATCTGCTGCCGCAGCAGATCACGCGGATAGTCGTGCAGATCCACGCCATCCAACTGGATACTGCCCCGCGTATAGTCGTAAAAACGGGGCAGCAAATTGACCAGCGTCGTTTTGCCCGAACCGGCGCCGCCCATCAGGGCGATCTTCTGCCCCGGCTTCACGCTGAAGGTGATGTTGTGCAGCACGTCCTCGTCTTCGCCATCGTAACGGAAGCTCATATTGTTAAAGGAGAGTGCGCCTTGAATACGGCCGTCGGGCCGGTATTTACCGGTATCCAGGTTCTCCTGGTCTACCCTGATCAACTCCTGAATACGGCCGAACGAGACCGAGCCTGTCGAAATGTCGGCAATCAGGCGGCCCAGGTTACGAATCGGCCAGATGATCTGCACCAGAAAGCCCACATAGGCGATATACATACCCACCGTCAGTGTCCCATCCAGCACCATCATCGCCGCCACATAAAACCCGGCTACCATCTGGATACCCAGAATGAAGTCGGTAGACGGCCAGTAAAAGGAGTGCATGATGGTCAGCTTGCGCCCTTTCTGGAACTTGTCCATATTCTCTTTTTCAAAGGCGTCTATCTCATATTCCTGACGGGCAAAGGCCTTGACCACGCGCACTCCCGTCAGGTTTTCCTGAAGCTGGTTCGATAAGCGTGATTCTTGCGCCTGGAATGCCTCGTATGCATTGCCCACTTTCACAAAGAAGTAGACCGAGATAATC
>JAHBVI010000268.1 GCA_019637635.1 Anaerolineae bacterium | reverse complement strand
GCAATCGCCCTAATGCAATCTACGTATGCGCCCTGTTCCCCCGGGGCGGTGACAGTTGTCATGGCCGGTGGTGACACCTGTTACTACCCGATTATGCGCCGGGTACTGTAAGAATATGAGGGTATGGTTTCAACAGAAAGACCGGCTATCCGGCACGTAAATCTACTCCTTTTGATCGTCCTTTGCTTTCAGGTCGGCAATCTGCTGTTTGCCTGGCTTCCGATCTATGTGCGCCTGATTTTGAACGAGGCGTTGTTTATTTTTCTGCCCACGCTCCTTTATCTGCGTTGGGCCAGATTGCCGGTTCGCCAGACGGTGGGGTGGCGATGGGTAGGGGGGAAAGTGGCCGTTCTCAGCCTGCTCATTGGGATGGGACTGTATCCCCTGGCGGTTTACAGCGCCCTCTTGTTTCAGGCGATCTTCGGTTACATGCTGCCGGAGATGCCGGAAATGATCCCCACGACAACAATGGAAGCCATGCTGGCTTTTGTAGCTCTGGCGGTTATGGCCCCGATTTGCGAAGAGTTCCTTTTTCGCGGCGTTATCCAGAATGCCTATGTTCATCATGGCCCGGCGCGGACTATCCTCTTTGTGGGCTTGTTGTTTGTTCTCTTTCACCTTTCCCTGATACAGGGGTTGGGCATCATCCCGCTGGCGCTGGCGCTCGGTTTTGTTTACTGGCGTACCGGCTCGCTGGCGGCGGCCATCCTGACGCATTTTGGCGCGAATGTGTCGGCGGTGCTGGTGTTGACCAGCGGCGTCTGGATAGCAGCAGCCGAGACGTTCTTTCTGGCCGCGCCTACAGCCGTGACTGCCTTGATGGTCGCTTTGTTGTCTTTATGGCTGCTCACCCGCATCACCCACCCGGCGCCGCGCCCGGAAAAGCCGGCGGCCACACACGGCCGTCTGGCGCAGAGCTGGCCTTTATTGGCGGCAGTCCCCATCGTCCTGGTTTTTATGGGAGCGGAAATTTTTCTGGGCCGTTCACCGGAACTGACGGCATCGCCTATTACCCTCGACCCGCTGCCCTGGGATGAGCCACAAACGTGGTCATACGAAATTCGGAACATCATTGACGCGCCCATTGGTCACGCTATTTGTATCCTGACGCCGGAGGGTGACGTTGTTACCCTGGCCTGCCAGCAAGAGCAGGAAGGGTATGGAGTGCAGTTGGAACGGAGCTATTGGTCGAGCATTGACTATGTGGGTACGCGCGTTGTGGCCTGGCAGCGGGACAGTTATGCGCCGCTGTCTGACGTGTCTGACCATGAGAAGCGGCAGATGAGGTGGATGCTGGCCGATGGGATGATTACGGTGGAAATAACCTATCCCGGCACAGAGACCACCATTTCCCAGGAGCCGCTGCCGCTGCTGGCAAAGGATGTGCTGGTCACGTCTGGCGGGAGTTGGCCCTGGCAGTTGGCGGCACTCTCTTTTGAGGCAGGGAATTTGGCGCGGCTGGTGCATGTGGCCCCGGATGTATGGCGACCGGCCACGCAAGATATGGGGCCGGTGGTGCAAACGATGGTGGTTAAAGTGGTTGGTCTGGAAGAGATCGAGACCGAGGCCGGGGCGCGGGAAGCCTGGCGGGTGGAGGTTGGCCCGCGCGAGGTGGCCTGGTATGACACGGCCGTGCCCCACACCCTTTTGCGCTACTTCAACAGCATGGAAACCTGGACCTTAACGGACTGATTCGGAAAAGGAGATAGTGTGACCGATAAACACCCGCCGGAGATTTACGGCACGGCCGTTACCGCCCCCCTCTATTCCCCCTGCCGGCTACATATTGATCCCATGGAGCGGCTGCTCCTGATCAACTTTGAGAATGATCCTGATGAAATCTACAAGGGTTTTGAGCCACAGGTTTTTGCTGATGCCGTGCATGGTCAAGGCATGTTGGTGATCGGCTGGCGTGTGGACGGCCGTGTAGATGTCTACCACCAACCCGGCTTAACCCTTGACCCGAAAACTTACGATATTGCCGGTGATGGATTGGCCGAAATGGTGGCACGGCCGTTCACCGATGCGCATTTTATGGTCAATAAGACCGGTGTGGATGCCGCCTTCGCTTTTTTGGATGTGGCTGGCCGACCGGTGGAGGTGACCATTCGGGAGCAAAATCGCCGCAAACGCAAGCCGTTTGGCCTGTTGGCGCCGATGGGGAGCGCCGCCACCGCCCCCTCAGCCTTGCCCCTGGTTTATTTGCATGATTTTTACTTTGTGCGCCGGGCGGGCACGGCCGTTGCCATCATGGTAGCCGGGCAGATGCGCCGACCGGATGTACTGCCTCTGCCTTTGGATGGCGCGAGAATATATTTCACCCGCTACAGCCCAGAACCGCTGATTGCCACCTTGAATCCCGCCCACAACGGTCGGCTGCTTCCGCTGGAACGCATCAGCGCCAGCAAAGCCCAGGCTGGCGACTTGCTGTTTGACCTGAGTGACAATCACGGTTGGACGGAAATTGCCCGTATGCGCCGGGTGTATAAAGGGCGGGAAGTCATCGTCGCTTTTATGCCATCCCTGCCCAACCTGGCTGGCCTGAGCGATGGCGCGCAGACAGGCGGCGGTTTTACCATTACCGCCGATCCCACCGTAGGCACGGTTTCTGGCACATACCAGGTTGCGCGACAGGGAGGAAGGGTGCAACTGACGATGACGCCGGGTAATGGCTGGCAGCCCAATGAAAATAAATGGATGCTGCGTTTCTTGTATCGGGTTGCGCCCATCTTTCGTGAATGGCCCAAAACGTATCGCCGGACGGCCGTCCTCGACCTGACCGATCCGCAGCAGGCCACAATGCAATCCGCCTGGCAGCGCATGATATAGCTTCACAAAGGGGCTGACTATTTGTGATTTAGTTTTAGTGGCTGTCTCAGGTATATAATGTGCCCATGAGTGAACGGGTATACGTGGGCAATCGGATTGGCCGGTATGAAGTGGAGGCGGAAGTGGGGCGCGGCGGCATGGGGCTGGTGTATCGTTGTTATGACCCGGCGAATGCGCGGCAGGTAGCCTTGAAGTTGATGGCCGCGCACCTGTCTGATAATGACACGGCGCTGGCCCGTTTTCGACGGGAGGCAGCGCTGGTTGCCAGTTTGAAACATGCCCACATTGCCACCTTTCACGAGTTTGGCGAATGGGCGTCACGGCCGTACTTCGTCATGGATTGGGTGGACGGCCGTACCCTCAAGGACGAACTGGCGACGCATCATAAACT
>JAHBVI010000267.1 GCA_019637635.1 Anaerolineae bacterium | reverse complement strand
TTCTTTCTCCTGTCCACCATCGCCTTGTTGAGCCTGGAGCTGCTCACCCCCCTACCTCACCTACTTAAAGAGCTGCGTTTGTTGCGCCGCCGCCGCCAACCGGCGCACTCCCGGCCCGCGGTACCACCCCCATCTTCGGACTGGCTGGAAGCCCCACCGGCACGGCCGTACCCCATCAGCCCACCAGCCGCAGAGCCAGTCACCCTGCCCCCACCCCGGTCAGGTGAATGGTTGGAAGGTGAATGGCTGGAAAGTGAGTAGAACTATGCGAAACAATCATACCCTTCTCTACTTCGTTCTCCTTTCCCTGTTATTTCTATTGGCCGCCTGCGCCAGCGCCCCGGCTGGTCTGCCGTCCCCGCCCGACCCGGCCGTCCAGGCCACTCTGGGGGCGCGGCAGGCGCTGGACGCGGCCGAACTGGCGCGCCTGGCCAGCGATACGGAGACGGCTAAAGGACTGGCCTACCAGGTGACCCTCCTCTGGCTGCGCCTGCTGACCCTGACCAATGAGGGGCGCAAATCTGGCCTTTATCTGGCCGTGACCATGACCGACCCCACGCGGGAAGCGATTGGTGAGCACGGCATGCGGCTGCGGCGGCAGATGGCCACCATTGGTTTTCGTATGAACAGCCCGACCAGCAGCCGCGCTTTCCTGGATGTCTCCGGCGCGGATGGGCTGGCTTCTGGTTCGGCCGGGCTGGCCAACGGCCGTTTTGTCTACAATATCAGTGGTCGGGTGGGCACGGCCGTCGGCTTCTTTCCCGACCCGGCCGACCTGCACCGCTTTTTTACCTCGCGTCCCGTTGTTCTCCACCCCCTGCCGGAATCATTGGCTACCGCCATTGCCAATTTGCCGGCACCGGCAGACACGGCCTTATCCCCATCTCCTTTCTCTACCACCACCGCTCATACACCGTATGTCTTCCCGCGCATTGTCCCCACCCCACCATCAGCCAGGTGGAACGGGATGGGCAGGCGTTACGGCCGTATCTGGCCGGACTCAAATCGCTTAATGCCGCCGGCAGCCTGTTGAGTGATGTGAGCGGACGGCCGTCGGGTCAGTTCTTGCAGGAACGGCTGAAACCGGCGCTGCGTTGGTTGTATGAGACGGAAAACGATCCCGACGCCGCCCGGCTGCTGGCGCGATTCAGTGAGTGATGGGTTGGTGGGCTTATAGGCTGATGGGCGCCGCGACGAAATTGCGACGGCGACGGCCGTTGCGACGCGATGCAAAAAGGGGTGTGTGGGGGCGTCGTCGCAGTCGCAGTTTGCTGATGAATGGAAATGGAAGTGCTCATGAACCCCACCTCTGGCCAAGCTGTGCCCCAGAGCCAGTCGCCGACCAGCGCCTCCCCCAGCGCCAGCCTGCTGGCCGCTAATGAACGCCTGTGGGCGCAGCGGGCAGCACACGATCTGGATAAACCCTCCCCTTCGACACCACCCTTAAACGTAGCCGAACCAGCCTCCGAAGGCATCTGGGCACATTTGCCCGCCCATCTGGGATGGGAGAGTACGGCGGTCACGGCCGTGCAGCGCCGCGCCACTGTGGGGAAAACAGCCCTGGTAGCCACAATCTCGACTACCACATCCCCATCACCGTCAAACAGCGTCGGGTCGGGATTGTTGGCTGACGTTTCCTGTCCGACGTGGGCGGGAATGGCTACGGCCGTACCATCAGACAATGATTGCTCACACCCCCCTACCCCACCGGCGGCCACTGTCTGCCTACAACCATCGCTGGCGATGGCGCTGCTGCGCACCGGGCAAACCTCCTGTGGACGCCTATGGCTGCTGCTGCGCCATCTGGATGGCGCCGGTTGTGGCTGTTTGCCGCTGACGGCCGTGCAGATGACGTTGACCGGCCGGGAATCTCCCCTGCGCCTGTGTGGGCCGCGCCGCCTGCGCCAGCTCTTGCAGCAAGGAAATGGGCTGTTCTGGCAGCGAGACAGAGAACGTCTCTGGCTGGCCGGAGCGGTCAAGGTGGCGGCGCGCCTGGGGGTTGGCCGCCTGACCGGGCGGCCAGTGGCGCTGCCGCTGGCGGTGTTGCGCCAACCCATTGGCCTGGTACGGGCACATCTGTATGCCAGTTTCCACAGCAGTCGGAATGGTTGTGGCCGGGGTGAGGAAACGGGGCAGCCCATCAGCCGGGCGGCGTTAACGGCCGTGAGCGGTGTTTCCCGTCGCAGTCAGCACGCCTATTAACGGCGGGCGCGCGTGCGTGTGTCCCGCAATATCGCCATTGGTCCCCGCCTGACCCCAGCCTCGCAGCAGGCGATCTCCTGGCAGCAGGGGACGGCCGTTTTTGTCCTGGCTGATAAACGGGGCCAACAGGGGCCGCCGGGCCGGCGCTATCTGGCCTGGCAGTTGCCCAACAGCTACCGGGGGCCACATGCCCGCTTAAGCCGCGGTCGTAATCGCCGCCGTAATCGCCAACTGGCAGACCTGTGCATTTATGGGGACGCGGGGAACGGTCAGGGCAAGATAGCGGCTGTACGGCGCGGGCGGCGGTATGTGGGCCATGGGGCCACGGCCGTGCGCCAGAGTACGCATGACCGGGCCGCGCTGGTTTACTGGCGAGCGACCGGACGATGGCGGCGGGCCGGACTCTGGTATCTGTTGGCGTGGGATGAGGGTGAGGAGTGACGGCCGTGGAGGATGAACAAGGCCAGACAACGGCCAAAGGGCAGCGGCACAAAGTTGCCCCCCTTTCAGGGGATAATGATGAAGGTAAACGAAGGCAGGCAGGGATGAGGAACGGCCGTTCACAGCCGTTAAAATGGTATTTTGCTCTGGCCTGTCACTTTTGTATACCACTCGGTGAGCCAATCCATACATTCTTGAAAGCGGGCTGCTGGCAGCAACTTATAGCTGGTGATTTCAAACCGCCTGTACATCTCGCCATAAACGGCCGGATGCTCGTTGCGTTTTGTCTGTTTGCCGTACTCAAAGGCCACCGCTTTCACAGCCTGGCTAATCTGCATGGACTGGCTCTGGCTGATGGTGTGCGCCGGAGCGGCCAATTGGGATTCAATCGCTTCCAGACGTTGTTCGTGGTCATCCAGGCGGGACTTGAGCAATATCTGATTCCGCGCCAGTTGTAACATGCCCTGGATCATTTTGTATGCCTGTACTTCTGGGGTGTCCTGTTGTAGCAAATCTTCAAAGAGCGGGTCGGCCGTCAATCGCCCTTCTTGAAATGCTTCCCATAAAACTTTGGCCGCTTCGCGCTGGAAATGTT
>JAHBVI010000266.1 GCA_019637635.1 Anaerolineae bacterium | reverse complement strand
GGCTGGGCATAACGGCCGCATCGGCAATCGCCGGGTGCGTCAGCAGCAGCCCTTCCAGTTCCGCCGGGGCCACCTGGAACCCTTTGTACTTAATCAACTCCTTCAGCCGATCCACAATGTAGAAGTAGCCATCATCATCCACATAACCAATGTCGCCGGTGTGCAGCCAGCCGTTTTCGTCAATGGTCGCGGCGGTGGCGTCCGGGTTGTTCAGGTAGCCCTTCATCACCTGCGGCCCGCGCAGCCACAGTTCGCCATTCTGGTTGTGACCCACCGGCTCGCCCGTTTCCACGGACACAATCATCGTTTCGGTATTGGCTACCGCCGGGCCAATGGAGGCGCGTTTGATCATGCCGGGGAAATTGGGGCAGACGTGGGTGACGGGGCTGGTTTCCGTCATGCCATACCCCTGAATCACGTTGCAGCCAATCCGCTGCACCACCGCTTCGGCCAATTCTTCGGACAACGGGGCCGCGCCGGAGGTCAGTTCTTCCAGAGAGGAGAGGTCATACTGGTCAATGAGCGGGTGTTTGGCCAATGCCAGCAAAATGGGCGGCACGACGTTGGTGCGCGTGACTTTGTGTTTCTGGATCAGTTCCAGGAATTGGGGCAGGTCAAAACGGGGCATGGTGACGATGGTCGCGCCCATCATCAGGCTCATGTTCATAATGACCACCATGCCGTAGATGTGGTAAAAGGGCAGGATACCCATGATGGTATCGGCCGGGGAGACCATTTTGAAGTTGGGGATGCCTTCACACTGGGCCATGTTGGCCACGATGTTGCGGTGGGTGAGCATGACCCCCTTGGGGTAACCGGTCGTACCGCTGGAATAGGGCATGACAACCACGTCTTCGGCGGGGTTGATGGTGATGTCGGGGACACGGCCGTTGCTCTGCAACAACGTGCCAAACGGCGTGGCTCCCTCCACCGGATCAAAGGTAAAAATCTCCTCCACGTTCGATTTGGCCGCCGCTGCTTTGGCGTTGGGCAAAAAGAGGGAAATGGTGAGCAAATACTTCGCGCCCGAATCTTGTAGCTGATGGGCCAGTTCATCGGCCGTGTAGAGCGGATTCACTGTTGTCACCGTGCCCCCAATGAGGGAGACGGCATGGAAGGCGATGGCGTATTCGGGCAGGTTGGGGCTGTAAATGGCAAACACATCCCCCTGGCCAAAACCACGCTGGCTGAGGCCGGCCGCCGCCAGGCGGATGGCCCCGGCCAATTGGGTGAAGGTGAGGGTACGGCCGCTTGGCCCATCAATCAGCGCCGGTTTGTCGCCAAACGGTTTGATCCGTTCTAAAAGGAAAGGGGTCAGTGGCAGTTCGGGAATTTGCACATCGGGATACGGACTTTTGAAAATCATGCGGGCCTCCTGGGGAAAGGATTTATGAATTAGGAATTATGAATTAGGAAGGATGAAGGGCATCCTTTGTGGGTGTTGTCTGTTGTGTACCTATTTTCTGTCACAATGGGGTGGGGGGCAAGTGATTGATTGGCGTGAAGACCTGACAGGTTTCAGAAAACCTGTCAGGTCTGTGTGGTTAGAAGCGATGAATGATAAAAATTGCAGCAGACAACTTTAGCAAAGACCAGCTTTCCATAAAAATATGTTACAATTCCGAGCAGATAAGTTTTGAGAAGTGAGCTTTGGAGAGTAAAGAATGGATGAGCCATTTGAATATATTGTCGCCCAAGATTTAGACCACGCCTGGCTTAACTTTGAACCGGATGCTCCTCTCCCGCCACTGCCTGATGGCAGGCCAAACCCTTTTTACGTCACTCGCCCTGATGATGTGATGGCCTGGTTGAAAAAGGCAATCTTGCTCCCTTATCGCCAGCTGCCTAAACATTTCCTCTCTGGGCATCGGGGCTGTGGCAAATCTACCGAACTTTACCGATTGGCGGCCGATCCTGAAGTACAACATAAATTCTGGCCTGTCCACTTTTCCATCCGTGAACACGCAGACATCGATGACCTTGATTATAAAGATGTGCTGCTCTTGATAGGGCTGCAATTGTTCCAGCAATACCAAGCAAAAGGGGGCAAACTACCCAAAGATCTACTGGAAGAGTTGGAAAGCTGGCAAGGGGAGTTTGTTGTTCACATCACCTCGCTACAAAGTGGCCGTATGGAAGGCGAAGTGGGTGCTAAATTGTCAGCCGGTCTGGCAGAAATATCCAGCAAGATCAAATTGGAACCAAAGACGCGCCATGAGATCCGCCGTGAAATTGAGCGCAATATCACCGGCTTGATAGCTATCATCAACAACATTGCGGCCGCCATTCAGGCACGGGAAAAGAAAGCGCCATTAGTTTTGATTGATGACCTGGACAAACTCGATCTAAAAATTGCCCACGAAATCTTTTCCGAGCGTCTGGAATTAATGCTACGGCCGAACTGTTCTGTTGTGTATACCGTTTCCAGCCCTCTTTTTTATGATAGTCGCATCACGGGAATAGGCGGTAAAGCCCACTTTTTACCCAACATCAAACTGCACGAACAGGGAAAGCGGCAGGCGCGTTACCCACAAGGGTACTATACATTGGCGCAATTTGTTCACCAACGCATGGCGCCAGAACTCATCAACGAACAAGCGCTTGAGTTGGCGATGACGATGAGCGGTGGAGTCTTTCGCGAGCTGGCGCGGCTTCTACGCCACAGTATTCTTTTGTCCAATCGCTCTATTATTAGCGAAGCGGATGTCAAAGGCGCGGTAGCGGAATTACGCAGCACTTATTGGCGCATACTGACGACCGAACAACGCGCCTTGCTGCGTACTGTGCGGCAGCACAACCAGATGCTGGATCGGGATGATCTGGCCCCCTTATTACAATCGTTAGCGGTGCTGGAATACCGCAATGATGTCATTTGGTGTGACATTCACCCCGTGCTGCATGAATTGTTAGACAGCCTGCCGGAGGAGCCACCCACCGCAACGCCATGATCAGCCAGCCAGATTTTGTCCTGGATGTCCCGTTGACCGCGCGGGTAGACCAATTGGCGCAAGAGTTACAAATGGCGGCGCGGTTTGACCGCCCAGCCATTTTGCTGGCCGTGTACCGCAGCGAATGGGTGCGGCAGGAAGCAGAAGGATTGCTTTTTTTACGGCTGCAACAGATGGGGCTACGAGTGGAGTCGGTGACCCTCAATGTGGAAAATGCCGACCTGCCTACATACTTGCGGGAACGTGCCAACAGCCAGGAGACGATCTATTTTGTCTCCGGGGTGCGATTTGGCGGTGGCGAGGATGAGCGTAACGCTTACCGCGCTCT
>JAHBVI010000265.1 GCA_019637635.1 Anaerolineae bacterium | reverse complement strand
TGGTTAAGTGAAAAATGGAGATGGAGAGATTGGGAGATTAGGAGATTGGGTTAATCTCCCAATCTCCTTTTTATGATAAAAGGGCGATTATATTATCCAAACGGCCCAGGGCGCGGTCACGGCCGAGGGCGATGATGGATTCGTAGACGGGCGGGGAAACTTGTTGGCCGGTGATGCCCAGGCGCAGCTTGCCCAGGAAGGGGCCGGGTTTGCCGTTGGTGGTGTATTGGCTGCCAATCTGGCTGAGGCCGGCTCCGAGCGTTTCTACGTCGAAGGTCACGGCCGTTGCCAGAAAATGGCGCGCCGCCGTGAACGCCGCTTTGGCCGCTTCCGGCGGCAGTTTGTCATCACTGAGGGTGGCGGCGGAAACGGCCGTGTCGTCTGGCGGCGTCTCGTCAAACAAGAAGCGCAGAAAGGGGATGGCGTCGGGAAATGTTTTCAGGCGCGGCTTCATTGCCGGCATCACCAGCAGCAGCGACTCCAGATTGACCTCCCACCCTTCTTTTTCCAGGAATGGTTTGACTGCTTTTGCCAGTTCCACAATGTCCATTCCCTGAATGTATTGACTGTTGAGCCAGTCCAGTTTGCTGTAAGGCAGTTTCACCGGCGCGGGGCTGATGTTCGCCAAATCAAAGCGGGGCAGCGCTTCGGCGATGGTGAATTTTTCGCGGTCGTCGCCAAATGACCAGCCAATGTTTGCCAGAAAGTTCACTACCGCTTCTGGCAGATAACCGGCTTCTATGAATTCGCTGGCGCGCACCAGCACCTTTTCGCCGCTGTCCACAAAGGCCTGGTGCCGTTTGCTGAGTTTGCCCTTGCCACTGGGGTTTAAGATCACCGGCAAATGCACCAACACCGGCAGTTCCCAGCCAAACGCCTGGTACATTTGCACGTGGATGGGGGCGGTATTCAGCCATTCCACACCGCGGGTGACGTGGGTGATCTTCATCAGATGATCATCCACCAGATGCGCCAGATGGTAGGTGGGCAGGCCGTTGGATTTGAGGATGATGTAATCGGTGAACTGGTCGTTGGGGAAGATGACGTTGCCACGCAGGAGGTCGGGCACGGCCGTTTCCCCCGTCAACGGCATCTTGAAACGAATGACATACGGTTTGCCCTGCGCTTCCAGGTTGGCCACCTTGCCGGCCGGATAATCGCGGTAACGCCGGTCATAGCCGCCGGGCACACCTGCTTCCCGCATCGCTTCTAGTTCTTCTGGCGTGGCAAAACATTTGTAGGCGTGACCATGCCCAATCAACCAGTGCGCATATTCCTGGTACAACGCCACCCGCTCTGTCTGTACATACGGCCCATAGGGGCCGCCCACATCCGGCCCTTCGTCCCAGTCCAGGCCAAACCAGCGCAGCCCTTCCATCATATTTTCGATGGCGCCGGGCACCGTGCGGCTGGTGTCGGTATCTTCAATGCGCAGCAAAAACTGGCCGCCATGTTTGCGGGCATACATCCAGCCAAACAAAGCCGACCAGGCGCTGCCGATGTGTAAATAGCCCGTCGGGCTGGGGGCAAAACGTGTACGTACTGTCATAAACTCCTGTGAACGGTGAGCGGTGATCGGTAACCCGTTATCCGTAATCCGTTATCCGATCATGGTTCACGGATTACGATTCACGGATTACGGTTCACGAATTACGGTTTATCCAAACTCCTGCTTCCGGTGGCGCATGAGTACGGATTGTACAATGCCTATGGCGATGAAGAGGGTGGTGAGCGAACTGCCGCCATAGCTCACAAAAGGCAGCGTCAACCCGGTGACGGGTAAGACCCGGACGTTCATACCCACACTAACCGTCGTTTGGAAAAAGAGGATGGTGGCGATGCCCACGCATATCATTTTACCTGCCGGGTCAGGGGTGATAAAGGCCACGCGCAAAATGCGCCACAAAATAAAAGCCATCAACGCCAGCACCACCAATGAACCAAAAATCAGCCCCATCTCTTCGGTGAGAACGGAAAAGATAAAGTCGGTGTGCTGCACACGCAAAAAACCAAGCTGGCTTTGGGTACCGTTGAGGTAACCTTTGCCAAACAATCCCCCGGAGCCAATGCTAATTTCGGCCTGTTCGATGTTGAAGAGAGACTCCTGATCGGCATTTTCTGGGCTGATGAAGGTGGTGATGCGTTCTTTTTGGTACTCTTGCAAGAAGGGGAACACGGCCGTTAAGCCCATCACCCCCAACAACGCCAGCAGCGCAAAGTGGGAGAGGGGCAGCCCGGCTAACCAGATCATCACGAACCAAAGCACCAGAAAGGTCAGCGACATACCCAAGTCTGGCTCTAAAAAAATCAGCCCAACCGGGATCAAAATGTAAATCACGGCAGCAATCGTGTTGGAAAACTGATGAATCCTGTATCGCCGGTTTGCCAGGAATTGGGCAAAGGTAACGGCCAGAAAAACGCGGCCAAATTCTGATGGTTGGATGCGGATTTCCGAAGTGACCTGAATCCAACGGCGCGTCTCGTTGCCAAACGCGCCGGCGACCAGCACAAAGATGAGGGCGGCGACCAGGCCAAAATAAATGTACCAGTGCATTGAAGTCAACACGCGGTAATCAATAGCGGCAAAAGTTAACATAATCATAAAGCCAATAGCGGCCCAGCGCACCTGGGCTACCGGCAGCCCCTCAAAAGCCGGTGCGCCGGTTACGGCGCTGCGAATGATCAGCACACCATAAGCAGTCAGCAGCAAAACGGCCGCCACCAGCCATATATCAAAATAGCGCCAGGTAGAAATACGTGTTGACATCAGCCGGTATCATAAAAAAAAGCCCGCTCTCTGACGAGGGCAGGCCAATGTTTTACACTGATTACTCATGTGACCGGAAGCCCGATGCCCGAAATCCGATGACGGATTGCGGATGACGGATTGCGGATGACGGATTACGATTCACGGCCGTCAACGACGGCCGTGCGCATGAACCGCCATCAACGGCACCTCAGCCACCAACCGGCTTTCACGTTCATCCTGGTCTACATTCACCACCACATCCTCCGGGTTAATGTCCAGATGCTTCACAAAAACCTGGATGATCTCATCCTTGATTTGCGCCAGCACCCCCGGTGACACATCGCTGCGGTCGTGAATCAGCACCATTTGCAGCCGTTTTTTGGCCGTGGCCCCGCTCTTCTCTTCTCTGCCCAGTAATCTGTCTACCCAACTCATAGCCTTACCCATAACCCTTCTCCATCAATGGTCAATTGATAACTGGCAACTGATAATTGTCAATTGAACAGGCTGCTCAACCTCTCTAAAAAGCTGACTTTTGCCTTCAATTCCAGAAAGGCCACATCTTCACCTTCCAGCCGCCCGGCGATATTCCG
>JAHBVI010000264.1 GCA_019637635.1 Anaerolineae bacterium | reverse complement strand
GACCTGAAACCGGCCAACATCATCATCGGCCCCGATGACCAGGCTACCATTGTGGATTTTGGCGTGGCGCTGCTGGATACGGCCCCCTCCCTCACCACCACCGGGCTGATTGTGGGTACGCCGCTGTATATGTCACCGGAGCAGATTCGCGGGCAGGATGTAGACGGCCGTTCCGACCAATACAGCCTGGCCGTCATCCTTTATGAAATGCTCACCGGCCAATTTCCCTATGAAGCCATCAGCGTACCGGCCATTTACCACCACCAACTGCTCGGTCAGCCTATCCCCATTACCGAACGCGACCCGCGCCTCCCTGCCGCTATTGAAGCGGCGCTGAACCGGGCTATGGCTAAAGAACCGGGGCAGCGTTTTGCCAGCGTGGCCGACCTGAACCGGGCGCTGCGGCGGCGCGCGCCGCGCAAAAGCAGCCCACGCCCGGAGGGCCATTACCTGCACCCGGAACCCCGCTGGCAGCAGGCGTTTGCAGGGGAGATCACGGCCGTCTATCCCGGCCCTTCTCATCTCTTTGTGGTTACGGTCGGCGGGCAGTTGGCGGCGCTGGCGGCCGATTCCGGCGAAATCTTGTGGCAGGTGGAGGTGGACGGCCGTATCACCCACCTTGTCCATCAGCAAGACATCGTGGTAGCGGTGACGGCCGTTGGTTCATTAGTTGCCTGGCGGGTGGGCGACGGCCGACCACTGTGGCAACGGCCGTTGAACCAGCCACCGCTCGCCCTCCACGTCCCCAATCCGCGCCAACTCCTGATCGTCTTTCCCAATGGTGAACTGGTCTATTTGAATCTGGCCGATGGTGAAGAAATCAAACGCCTCACCTTATCAATCACTCAATCCGCCACCATCCCCGCTCCATTCTCCGGCGAACAACTGCTCTTATCCACCGGCAAAACCATCACCAGCTACACGCCCCTAAAGGATGAAAATTGATGCCCACACCCTGGCTGCAATCTCTGGACAGTAACGAGAACGATCTCTATTGGCTGCTGGAAAATGAACCTTTCCTGATTGGCCGGTACGCCCCCGCTAACCTGGTGATTGCTTCGCCGCGCATCTCTCGCCAACACGCGCGTATTGTGCGCACGGCCGTCGGCGTCTATGAATTGCTGGATTTGGGCAGCCAGAATGGGACGTTTGTCAACGGCCGTCAGCTCGACCACCATCCCCACGCCCTGCAAGACGGCGATGAGATCGTCCTGGGCGGCGTGGCTGCCTTCCGCTTCTATGACCCCGACCAGACGCGCAAAGGGCCGCGTATTGGCCGCCTGCAAGGGGTGTGGCTGGACGAAACCATCAAAGCGGTCTGGGTAGATGCGCAACTGGTAGACCCGCCCCTTTCGCCCGCGCAATATGCCCTGCTGCACATCCTGTACCATCGCGCCGGGCAGGTGGTGTCGCGGGCAGACATTGTCACGGCCGTGTGGCCGGACGCCGACCCGGACGGCATCAGCGAAGAAGCCATAGACGGCCTGATCAAACGCCTGCGCCAACGCCTCCGCCAGACCCAGCCCCCCTCCGAATACGTCGAAGTCATCCGCGGCCACGGCCTCCGCCTGATTCAACCCCACTAAGCGCCCCCTAGACGACCCTTTCACGCCTATTTCCCATTCAGACAACGGCCGTTACTTCTGTAAAAATAATCAAAGATGACGCAGATTTCGCAGATAAGAATAATCTGTGCCATATGGGTAACCTGTGGATTCCAATTCTGAGAAAAGGAGCAACGATGATCACACAGCTTCAATTTGACATCAGCGTGCGGGCAGATGTGGGCAACTCGAACCAACCCATCCAGGATAACAACGGCCGTGCCATCTTCGAGGTAGTGGGTGAGGTCATCGGCTTTTTTGTAGTGGCCGACGGCATGGGCGGTTATGAAGACGGGGCGCGGGCCAGCCAGACGGTGATTGACACCGTGCTGGCTTACTTGCGCGCCAATTTGAGCACGGATACGCATACCGCTATCTTGCGGCAGGCGATTGAGGCGGCGAACACGGCCGTGTACACCTATACCCAGGCCGAAGAAATCCGCTCCGGCAGCACCATCACCTGCGCCCTCATCCATCAGGAGCAAGCACTCATCGCTAACGTGGGCGACAGTCGCACCTACCTGCACCGTCAGCGCCAGCTACGCCAGATCACCCGCGACCACTCCATGGTCGAAGAACTCATTCAGCGTAACCTGATGCCTGCCGAAGAACGGTATGACAATCGGTATCTCAACGTCCTCACGCGGGGACTGGGCACGGCCGTAGATGTAGAAGTGGATATGTTTGAACTGCCCTTGCTACCCGATGATCTGCTGTTATTGTGCAGTGATGGTCTCTCCAGCACCCTGCGCGAAGGCGAAATTGCCGACATCCTGAACCAACCCACCAGCCTGGACGAGATGAGCGAACAACTGGTTCAGGCCGCCATCACGGCCGGAGGTAACGACCATATCACCGTCATGTTGGTGCGTCTGTGAAGAACGTGATGCGTGAAATCACGGGTCACGTATTACGCATCACGCCAATTGTTGCGCCCGCCTACGGCCGTCACTATAATCCCCCTCATCATTTAACAACTTAGCACAGGGAGCTGGGTATGCCCGGCTGAGAGGGTGGTCATCAACCACCGACCTGCGAACCTGATCCGGGTAATGCCGGCGGAGGAATTGCAAAACAGCTTTGCTTGACCATAGGCCACCGGAAACGGTGGCTTTTTTTGTCCCTGACACCTGACACCTGACACCTGACACTTGACACTTGAACACACACTATGACCATTTTAATTTTTGCCAACGGCGAGATCAATGAAGTGGAATGGATACGGCCGTATCTGGAAAGTGCAACGGCCGTCATCGCTGCCGACGGCGGCACGCGCCACCTGTTCCGCCTGAACCACCCGCCCGATATTGTCATGGGCGACATGGACTCGCTGCCGGACGAGATGCGCCCCTGGCTGGCGGCGGCGCATACCCGCCTGCTGGCCTATCCCCCGGCCAAAGACGAGACCGACCTGGAACTGGCCCTGCTCTACGCCGCCGAAAAGTACGCCGACCCGCTGCTCATTTTTGGCGCGTTGGGGGGGCGGCTGGATCAGACGCTGGCGAACATTTTGCTGCTGGCGCATCCGGGGCTGCACGGCCGTGACGTCCACCTGCTCACCGCCCACGAACGCGCCTGGCTGGTGCGTGACCATACCGAGATTCATGGGCAAATCGGCGACCTGGTCTCCCTCATCCCCCTCGGCGGGGATGCGCATATCGCCTCCACCACCGGCCTGCAATGGCCGCTGCAAGACGACGTGCTGGCGTTTGGCCTGGCGCGGGGGGTGAGTAATGTGCTCACGCCGGCACTGAGCGCAGCCGAAGTGGCCGTGACTGCCACCGTCATCCTCCAATCCGGCTTGCTTCTCTGTATCCATACAAAAAGTTCGCGTTCGATTAGTGTCACG
>JAHBVI010000263.1 GCA_019637635.1 Anaerolineae bacterium | reverse complement strand
GGACACTGACCGGACGGCCGTACCCTATCCTACACTCATCTTACCCATGCGTTCACGAAAACAAATGAACGCCGAGCCGCGGTGACGCAAAAAAAACCTTCGCGTCCTTCGCGGATCAAAACAAGGAGCAACATTATGAAATCAAGAATTCCCTTCGTTTTTGTCCTGTTGGCACTGCTGGCTTTGCTGCTGGCAGCCTGCGGTAGCAAACCGACTACCGTCAATGATATTCCCGCTTACCCCAATGCCACAGCTTTGCAGCCCGGTGAAGACCCCATCGCCGACACCCTGGTGAACAATATGGCCCAAGACGCCAGCCTGCGCGCCAACATCGGCGTGGGCGGCAGCATTGAGCAAATGGCCTACAGCCTGCCGGAAGGAACCACCTGGGATCAGGTCAAGAGCTATTACGACAAAGAGCTAGACGGCGCCGGTTGGAAAAGCGGTATGGGTGGCCCCGGCGGCGGCCTGGCCAGCAGCATCATGGACTCGGTGAATACCGGCAATGATTTGTTCCAAATGGCTTCCTGGAACAAGGGCAAACAAATCCTGACGCTGATCCGCAACGTAAACCCGACCAACGAATCTGAGGTTTACCTGCTCATGTCGTTGAATACGAACTAAGAGACATAGACCTGACAGGTTTTGAAAACCTGTCAGGTCTGCTGTGCCCCATGAAACTCGACGCCATTGCCCTGGTGCAAGAGACGCTGGCGCAGGTAGAGCCGCTGCCAACGGCCGTCGCCTTTTACGACCATCTCTTTGCCCTCGACCCCGATTTACGGCCGTTGTTCACCCATGACCTGGAACTGCAAGGCGTTCGTTTCCTGGCGGCGCTGCAAGTAGCGGTGAATGGGTTGAGCGAACCGGAGTTGATGGTCACGGCCGTGAAGCAGTTGGGCAAACGGCACGTGGCCTATGGGGTGCGCCCCGAACATTACCACACCTTTGGCAAAGCGTTATTCTGGACGCTGGAACAACAGTTGGGCGACCGCTGGACGCCCCCCGTGGCCGCTGCCTGGACAGAAGCCTATTACTTGCTGGCGGGGCTGATGAAAGAGGCAGCAACAAGGCAAGAGAGGCAAGAGATTGGGAGACTGAGAGACTGGGAGATTGAATCTCCTAATCTCTTAATCTCTTAATCTCTCAGTCTCCAATCCCCAGTCTCCAATCTCCTCTACAAACTTCTCCGCCCCAACAAAAAAGCCACAAACAACACTACCGCCGCCCCAATCAGCCCCAAGGCGGCGCGTAATTCCAGACGGCGGGTGGGTGTTTCGGGCACGGCCGTGTGCCCATCCGGCGGCGGGATATAAACGGGCATGGCATACACCGGCTCTTCCGGCCCACGGCGCTCTTCCCGGATAAAGATGGTGGCATGGGACGACGGCCGTACCTGCGAACCATACTTGTTGGCATACACATAGGTAAACTCCGCCCCAAAAAACAACATCTGCGCCGAGTAATAGACAAAATAGAGCAGCACCACCAGCGACCCGGCCGCCCCATAAACCGAACTGCTGAAAAAACGGCTGATGACAAAACTCAATACCTGAATGCCAACCAGCAGCAGCACGGCCGTGACCGCCGCGCCCAGCCACACATCTCGCCACACCAGATGCGCATCCGGCAAAATTTTAAACAGCAAGGCGATCAAGACAACCATCAATGGGAAGATCACCATAAACTGGTAAAATGCCGCCAGCCGCCCGACAGCCGGCAGCCAGACCACCAGATAATCACCCAGCGTCGTTAGCGCAAACATCAGGGCAAAAGCCATTACAAACAAAAACCCCAACGTCAACACCATAAACAACGCCAGCGACCGGGTCTTGATGTAATTGACAATCCCGTTTTTCGGTTCAGGGCTGATGCGCCAGATGAGGTTGAGGGCCATCTTTAACTGGTAAAACACGTTCGACGCGCCATAGAGCAGCAGCCCCACCCCCACAATGGTGATAATGCGCCCCGCCGCCGCCGTGGAGGCATTCTCCACCAATAGCGCCACAAACGCCGCCGTCTCCACCCCCACAATCTCCTCCAGCGTAGCAAACAACTGCCCCTGCACGGCCGCTTCGCCAAAAATAGCCCCGGCAATATCAATGATAATCACCAGCAGCGGCGCCAGGGCAAAAATCATGTAATAGGCCAGCGCCGCCGCCATCAGGTGCCCCTTATCCTGTCCCCACCGGGCCACCGAATCCTGTAACAGGCCGATGATTGCTTTTACATATCGCATGTTCTTGTTTTGTGGCAAGTGGCAAGTGGCATGTGGCAAGTGATCCCCACCTGCAACCTGCAACGTGCAACCTGCCACCTGCCACCCATCTTCATAACAACGCCAACGCCTGCTGCAAATCGGTAATCAAATCAGCGGCATGTTCAATGCCCACCGAAATTCGCACCAGGCCAGGGTCAACCGCCAGCGGTGAATCGGCGACGGAGGCATGGGTCATCGGCGCGGGCAGTTCAATCAGCGATTCGACGCCGCCTAATGATTCCGCCAGCGTAAACAGTTTGGTCTCCCGCGCCACCAGCCGGGCCGCCGCTTCGCCGCCGTGCAAAATGAAGGAAATCATGCCACCCGGCCCGGCCATCTGCCGCCGCGCCAATTCATACTGCGGGTGGCTTTCCAGGCCGGGGTAAATGACGTGGCTCACTGCGGGGTGATCGGCCAAAAAGTGGGCGACCTGCTGCGCGTTGTGGCAATGCTGGGCCATGCGCAGCGCCAACGTCTTGATCCCTCTTAACGTCAGGAAACAATCCATCGGCCCTGGCACCGCGCCAATGGCGTTTTGCAGGAATTTCAGCCGCTCGTACACGGCCGTATCATTCAACACCACCGCTCCCCCCACCACATCCGAATGGCCGCCGATATATTTGGTAGTGGAATGCAGCACAAAATCCGCGCCCAGGGCCAACGGCCGTTGCAGCACCGGCGAGGCAAACGTATTGTCCACCCCCAACCAGGCCCCGCCCGCATGAGCCATGTGGGCGATGGCGGCAATGTCCGTCAGCCGCAGCATGGGGTTGGTAGGCGTTTCCAGCCAGACCAGGCGAGTATTGGGTTGCATGGCGGCTTGCACGGCCGTCACATCCGTCGTATCCACAAAACTAAATTGCACCCCATACCCGGACAGCACCTTGTCAAACAGCCGGAACGTGCCGCCATACACATCATTGCCGCTCAGCACATGTTCCCCCGGCGGCACCAGGCGCAGGATGGTATCAATCGCAGCCATGCCAGAGGCGAAGGCCAGGGCGTGCCGCCCCCCTTCCAGCGCCGCCAACGCCTGTTGCAGCGCCGTGCGTGTGGGGTTATCGGTGCGCGAATACTCATAGCCCTTATGCACGGCCACATCAGCCTGGGCATAGGTAGACGTCTGGTAAATGGGCGTCATCACCGCCCCACTCACCGGGTCCGGCTCCACGCCAGCGTGGACGGCTAAGGTTTCCAGATGGTAATTGGTGGTCATGTTTCTCCTTGTAGCGTAATTCGTAAGTCGTAATCCGATCACGGATTACGGGTCACGGGTCACGGCCGTAACAACACCTTCCGCACCCCAGACCGGGCGGCATGTTCCATGGCCGCCGGCCCCTCGGCCAGCGGGTATTCGGCGTCAATGAGCGCGCCCACATTCACGGCATCCTGGGCCAGCAGCCGCAGCGCCGGGGCAAAGGGGCCGCAGCGCGAGCC
>JAHBVI010000262.1 GCA_019637635.1 Anaerolineae bacterium | reverse complement strand
CATCTGTGGATTATTTTCGAAGGAGAAACCATGACAAAACCATTCGATCTACTCATCAAAAACGTGCGGCTGGTACGGCCGAATCAGGACGACATTCAAACAACCGATATTGGCATAAAGGATGGCAAATTTGCCTTGATTGGCCCGGCGTTAGCCACCGAAATGGCGGAAACGGTCTACGACGGCCGTGGCCTGCTCGCTTTTCCGGGGGCGATAGATGCGCACATGCACGTGGGCATTTACCGCGACCTGGCGGAGGATGCCCGCAGCGAGAGCCAGGCGGCGGCGCAAGGGGGCGTAACGACGGCGATGACCTACATCCGCACCGGCAGCTATTACCTGAACATGGGCGGTAGCTGGCGCAACTTCTGGCCAGAGGTGCTGCGTCGTTCGGAAGGCAATTATTATGTGGATTACGCTTATCATGTCTCGCCTATTGAGAGCGGCCAATTGGCGGAAATGGAGTACCTAGCGACGGAAGCGGGCGCGCCCAATTTTGGCGAAGTGTTTATGTTTTACGGGTCGCATGGGTTACACGGCCGTTCCGACAACCAGCGGCAATGGCTGATGTTGCCCAACGACGACGAGTACGACCTGGCTCATTTTGACCAGATTTGCCGCCGCGCCGCCGAATTGCAGCGACGATACCCCGATTTAGCTCCTTACATCCAGGTGAGCTTCCACTGCGAGACGCCGGAACTGCTGCGGGCTTACGAAAAGCACGTCCGCGACGCGGGGGATCTGACGGGGCTGGCGGCCTGGCACGCGGCCCGTCCCCCCCACAGCGAGGCGTTAGCCATCGCCATAGTGGGGGCCATGGCCCATGCTGCCGGGCTGCGGCAGGTCAACATTTTGCACATCACCTCGCGGGCAGCGATGGAAGCGGCCCTGACCGCCCGCGCTGCCTGGCCGGCGGTGCAATTTGGCCTGGAAGTAGCCGCCGCCCACTTGCTGCTGGATACGACAAGCGACTGCGGTGTCTGGGGCAAGGTCAACCCACCCATTCGCACACCGGAAGACCGGGAATATCTCTGGCAGAAAGTGCTGGACGGCACGGTGGAATGGATAATCACCGACCATGCCGCCTGCCCTCAGGGGATGAAGGCGGCGGCCGATGACCCGGACAATATCTGGCTGGCGCGGGCCGGTTTTGGCGGCACGGAGTATCTGCTGCCGGCCATTTTCAGCGAAGGGACGCAGCGGGGTTTGTCGCCCAACCGGGTGGCGGAACTGCTCTGCTGGAATCCGGCGCAGCGGTTTGGCCTGCACCGCAAAGGGGACGTGGCCCCTGGCTATGACGCCGACCTGGTTTTGCTCGACCCGGAGGCGCAGTGGACAATTGATCCGGCCGATTCGCTTTCGGCGCAGGAGTACACGCCGTTTGCCGGTTTGTCGGGGAGGGGGCAGGTGAAGCAGACCTTTGTGCGTGGACATTTGGTGTATGACAACGGCCGGGTGGTGGGACGGCCGTTGGGTGAATATCAAACAAGACCGCAGACCCTAGACCGCTAACCGCAAACGGTGGTCGGCGGTCACAATCGGGAGAAACCATGCAAGCCAAAGAAATTCTACGCGACCTGTTGGAAAGCCAGCAGAAAGGGATCAACAGTGAATGTGGCGAGTTGAGCGCAGATGTACTCAACTGGCGGCCAGATGCTGCGGCCAACAGCATCGGCATTACCATCTGGCATCTGGCGCGGGTGGCCGATTTTGTGTTCACGCATCGGCTGGAAGGTCGGCCCATCGAGGAGCAACGTTGGTTTAGCGATGGCTGGGCCGAGAAAACGGGGTATGACCCACGCGGACTGGGCGCCGGGGGGATGGGCATTCTCACCGGCTATAACCAGGAAGAGGTAGCCGCCCTGCCTAATATGAGCGGCGAGGAGCTATTGGCCTATCACAACACGGTGTACGCGGGGTTGCTGGCGCACCTGGCTGAACTGACAGATGAAGGGCTGGATGGGCCGGTTCCCGGTGAGGGACAGCAGCGCACCGTTTACTTCTGGTATCGCGTGGTGCTGCTGGACGCCACCCGCCATCTGGGGGAGATGCAGGCGCTCAAGGCGATGTGGGCGCGGCGATGACGGCTGATCGCTGACCGTACTGGCAATCTGGTCATGGCGGCAATGGGCGGCAAAGTTTCGGGTATAATCACGATGTTTATCATAGGATGAGTGCCTCCTGAATCAATGGAGGATTTAATCACTACAGGGCGATTCCAAAGTCGGGTCTTGTTCGCCACCGAGGAGTTCGCACGCCCACGTGCGAACGAGCAGCACGTGGGCGTGCTGCTCTCTTCGAACAGAATATCTGGACTTTGGAATTACCCTGGGGTTAGTCACTAGAGGTTTCTTGGAAGATTTCGGTTATTCATTGCACAAAATTTCTGTGTTGGTTATTGGTAGTGGGGGTCGGGAACATGCGCTGGCCTGGAAGCTGGCGCAGTCGCCGTTGGTGGAGCGGGTGTATGTGGCGCCGGGCAATGCGGGTACAGCTTTGGTAGCCGAAAATGTGCCTATCGCCGAGGATGATTTTGCCGGGCTGATGGCGTTTGCGCAGGAGAAGGGGTTAGGGCTGACGGCCGTTGGCCCCGAAGTTCCCCTGGCAAACGGCATTGTAGACCGGTTCCAGGCCGCCGGTCTGCCCATCTTTGGCCCCACCCAGGCGGCGGCGCAGTTGGAAGCGTCAAAGGCGTTTGCCAAAACATTTATGCAGGAGATGGGTATTCCCACGGCCAAAGCGACTGTGTTCACCGATTACGAAGAAGCGCGAGAGTATCTGGCGCAAAATCCCGGCCCAGTGGTGATTAAGGCCAGCGGCCTGGCGGCGGGCAAAGGGGTGATCGTCTGTGATGATACGGCAGAGGCGGAAATGGCCTTGCAGGAGATCATGTTAGACCGGGCGTTTGGTGGGGCCGGCGATGAAGTATTGATTGAAGAACGCATGGTTGGGCCGGAATTGTCGCTGCTGGTGTTGACGGATGGGGCCACGGCTGTTCCCCTCCTGCCCGCCCGCGATCACAAACGCATTTACGATGGCGACCACGGCCCTAACACAGGCGGTATGGGCGCATATGCCCCACCGCCGGATGTGACGCCAGAACTCATTGACGAAATCATGGCGACTATCGTCCAGCCAACCATTTGTGGTATGGCCGAACGGGGGACGCCGTATGTGGGCGTGTTGTATGTGGGGTTGATGTTGACGGCCGTCGGCCCCAAAGTTATCGAATTTAACTGCCGGTTTGGCGACCCGGAAACGCAGGTGGTGTTGCCCATGCTGGATGGCGACCTGGCGGAAATCATGCTGGCCTGTATTGAGGGGCGGCTCGCGCCGGAAATGGTGCGCTTTTACGAAGGGGCGTGCGCCACCGTCGTATTAGCCGCGCCCGGCTACCCTGGCCCCTATCCCAAAGGGCTGGCCATCACCGGGCTGGACGATTTGCCGGACGATATGCTGGTGTTTCATGCAGGCACCAAAATGAGCGAGGGGCAGATTGTGACCAATGGTGGGCGGGTGCTGGCGGTAAGTGCGCGGGGAGAGGATTTGGAAACGGCCGTAGCGTGGGTGTATACGGCCGTGCCCAAAATCTACTTCGAGGGCGTCCACTATCGCCGCGATATTGGCCGTTAACCACTGGTTGACTTGAGAAGCGTTTGTACCCAACCGGCTACTTCTGGCCGTAATTCGGGTGGGGGCACGGGTAGGGTGTAGTCAATACGCCAGTCGT
>JAHBVI010000261.1 GCA_019637635.1 Anaerolineae bacterium | reverse complement strand
CCCTAGTACGAGAGGACCGGGGTGGACAGACCTCTAGTGTGCCAGTTGTCGTGCCAACGGCATTGCTGGGTAGCTATGTCTGGCAGGGATAACCGCTGAAAGCATCTAAGCGGGAAGCTCGCCCTGAGATTAGATCCCTCACTGAGTTAATCAGGTAAGACCGCTAGGAGACTACTAGCTTGATAGGCGGCACGTGTAAGTGCAGTAATGTATTCAGCGAAGCCGTACTAATGGTCGAGGGCTTACTTTAAGCATGATACGGAGAATTGGGCACTTTGACATAGTGTGATATGGGTAGCAATTGTTTCTGGATATTTGGCTGTGTAAAGATTTAACAACATTGTTTTCTGAAAAAGGTCTCTTGGTGATTTGAGCGGCGAGGGTACACCCGGTCCCATCCCGAACCCGGCAGTTAAGTTCGCTAGCGCTGATGGTACTGGGGGGGCGACCCCCTGGGAGAGTAGGTCATTGCCAAGAGGCCTTTTTTATTTCCTCATCTTATCCCCATCCCCATGACTGAATATCTCACGCTGTTACAACGTAATCGTAATTTTCGTTTGCTCTGGTGGGGCAATGTTATCTCGCTGTTAGGTGATTGGTTTAACCTGATTGCCTCGGCTTCTTTGATTGCCAGCCTGACGGATTCGGGGGTAGCTATTAGCTACCTCTTTTTGGTTCGGTTTGTGCCGCTGTTTGTAGTCAGCCCTTTTGCCGGGGTGGTTGCTGACCGTTTCAGCCGGAAGGGGATTTTGATCACCAGTGATTTGTTGCGGGCGGTGACGGTGTTGGGGTTTTTGCTGGTGCGTTCGCCGGAGCAGGTGTGGTTGTTATATGTACTCACGGCCGTACAATTCACTCTCAGCGCCTTTTTCTCCCCGGCCCGGTCGGCTTTGCTGGCGAATGTGGTGGCGCGTGAAGATTTGGTGACGGCCAATGCCCTGGACAGCTTTACCTGGAGTACGATGCTGGCATTGGGCGCTTTTGCCGGGGGAGTGGTGGCGGCTTTGTTTGGCCTGCAAACTGCGTTTTTGATGGATGCGGCAACCTTCGTTTTGTCGGCAGTGGTGATTAGTTGGATGGTGGTACCGGGGCAGGCGCGCACGGCCGTGTCCACACAAACCGGCTGGCTGGATTTCCTCGACGGCTTTCGCTTTCTGCGGCAGCATGCCTTTCTGTTGGTGATTGCCCTGGTGAAGGCGGCGGGTTCGCTGGTGTGGGGTGGGATCAATGTGTTGGAAATCAAGTACGCCAATGAGATTTTTGCTTTGAGTGACCGGGCGATTCCTTTTGTGAAGGATGGGGCGACGGCCACGTTAGGCATGATTTACGTGGTCAGCGGTTTGGGTACGGGGTTGGGGCCGCTTTTTATGCGCCGCCGTCTGGGGGATAGGCCTCCGCGGATGTTGGTGGGGATTGCTATTGGTTTTGTGCTGACGGGGATTGGTATTTGCAGTTTGGGATTGGCGCCAACATTGGCGTTGTTTTTGTTAGCGACGTTTATACGGACAGTGGGGACGGGGACATTATGGGTCTTTTCGGCGGCGCTGCTACAAACTATGACGCCGGACATTTTCCGGGGGCGGGTGTTTGCCTTTGAATTTGCGGCTTTGACGTTGACGCAATCTGTTTCGGTGTTGGTGGCGGGTTATGGTCTGGACAAGCTGGGTTGGACAGTGCAGCAGGTGACGCTGGCTTTTGGCGTTTTGGGGTTTGTCATGGCGCTGCTGTGGCTTGGCTTCATGTTTACTCAGCGCACAGCCATTCGTGTTCAAGAGACGTGGTCACAGGAGACGTCCTGAAGATTGGAGATCAAGAGATTGGGAGATTCATCAACCTCTTAATCTCTTGATCTCCTTTATTCCAGTCGGATGTCAAGGGGCATGAGGTACAACGGCCGTCCGCTCCACTGCCTGGCCCATTCCCCAGAGAGGACACGGCCGATCTCCTCAGCCGCTTCATACGGTTTGGGGACGATGTGCCGGTTTGTTTTGGGGTAGAGGTTGACAACGGGGATTTCCACGCTGTCATCGGTGGGCAGGTTGGCCAGTTCGGCCGCTTTTTGCACGGCCGTCACAAAATCCCCATGACTATCCACCAGCTTATAATTGAGCGCCTGACGCCCGCTCCAGACGCGCCCTTCACAAATGGGGTCTAGCTCGGCGATGGGCAGGTCACGGCCGTTGGCCACCATTTCCTTAAACTGCCGGTAATTCTCCACAATCCCGTCCCAAAAGATTTGTCGTTCCGTGTCCGTCATTGGTTCCGGGCTGGTGAACAGGCCGGCGCGTTCACCCCGCTGCACGTGGGCGCGGTTGACGTGCAGCTTTTGGTATAGATTGCTGGTACTCAGGCGCATTATAAAGACGCCGATGGAGCCGGTGATGGTGAGGGGCTGGCTCATAATGTGGTTGGCGGCGGCGCTGACGTAGTAGCCGCCGGAGGCAGCCGAATTGCCCATGTAGACGAGGACGGGCTTTTTCTGGGCCAGGCGTTGGACTTCCCGGCCGATCAGGTCAGAGGCCAGGGCGTCGCCGCCCGGTGAATCTACGTGGAAGATGAGGGCAGCCATGTTATCCATTTTTTCAGCCTGACGCAGCAGGGCGAGCAGAGTCACTTCGCCAGCCGTTTCTTCGCCCATCAGCGGAATTGGCAGGGGTAGGTCAATGGGCGGGCGCTGGCTGCTGCCCATGGTGATGACGCCGCTGAGGGTCACAACGCCGATAAATTGGGACGTATGGCGGCGCGGTTTTTCCAGCAACAGATTGTACGCTTTGGAAAATTCCAGCAGTTTGGCCTGGGGTCTTTTGATGGGCGGGTTAACAGCCATTTTCTCTTCCGCCACTTCTTCCTCTGCCGCTGCCGTATCATGCTGATCTGTTTCTGTTGGTTCCGCCAGCAAAAAGACCAATTCGTCATCATAGGCAATAGCGTCAACCAGGCCGGCTCGCTGCGCATCCTGGGCAAAGAGCGGTGCGCCATCAATCAACTGCATCAATTCGGCCTGGGTCATGCCACGGCCGTCGGCCATCGCCGCCGTTAGCAGGTCATACATCTCATCTAGCAGCCAGGTCAATTGCTCTTGCTGTTCTGGTGTGATGTCGGCGTGAGTGAACATGTTGGGTGAGGATTTGTAGGGAGAAATTTGCACGGCGTCAAAGTGCAAGCCTACTTGCGCCAGCGCCTCTTTCAAAAAGATGACCTCTGACCGCAGCCCGACCACGTTAAATTGGGTACCAGGAGGAACGATGATTTTGTCGGCCGCCGACGCCACAAAAAAATGGGTAGCGTTTAGATAAGGAGTGTAGACAACGGCCGTTTTCCCTCGTTCTCGCAGCCGTAAAATGGATTGGCGGATATTTTGCAGCGAGGCCAGACCAGTATTGAACCCGTGTAATATCAACACCACCCCTTTCACATTGTCCGCATCAGCCACCAGACGCAGGTGATAGTTTAGCGCCTCGATGCTATAAGGCGGCGGCGGCAGGGGGAGCTGCCGCTCCAGGAAACTACGTGGCGGCTCGTCCCGTTCCGGCATCGGCCCGCCCACGCGCAGCACCACATAATCTACCTGCGTCGCCCGCAGCCTGATTGCGCTGTTGCGCAGCCAGGCGCCACTGTGGATAAAACCATCTTTTGTCGCCTGCCATACTTCGCGTAGTTCGCGGCGCAGTTCGCTGAAAAAATCGGGTTGCTTGTTGGGTTCACTCATGGCTTCGTTCCTTTGGCCGCGAATTATAACCTGTGCCAGGTATATCTGCCCTCTCTTGATGCAATCTA
>JAHBVI010000260.1 GCA_019637635.1 Anaerolineae bacterium | reverse complement strand
TTTCGCCATCAGATATTCAAGGCTTCGTTAGCAGCAGAGGATGAGGGCAAGAAGGCAGGGAGCGGGAACGGCCGTTGAGCCAAACAAAAACGGCCGTATCCTTACTCAGATACGGCCGTTTTCCTTTTCTGTCGGGGTGACCGGATTCGAACCGATGACCTCTTCGACCCGAACGAAGCGCGCTACCAAGCTGCGCCACACCCCGAACAGAGCGGATTATAGACGATGTTAAGCAGGATGCAAACGAACAGAAACGGCGGGTGGGTCGCCGACCGGCGGGCGGATAAACAATACCGGGCACGGCGCTGTATGTAACAACTGGTTGGCAAAAGAAGCCGCCAACCCCTCACGGCCGTCCCCCAACACCACAATCCCCGGCGTCTGCTCCGCCCACAACTGCGCCAGATTCTGGTCTGGCAGCCAGCGCCGGTAGCTGCACAAGATGTCACTGTTGTTCACGGCCGTGCGTAAACTGTGTTGGATTCGGGCCGCTTCCTGTTCATCCTGCGCCCGGATGAAAACCGTTAACTGTTTACTTAATTGCGCCAAAGAAAGGGCAATAGACAGCGCGTAGGCTGCGGCCGTAGAGTCATCATACAGCAGGGCTACCCGATGGCTGAAATCGGCTTCGGGCGAGACGACCAGCACCGATGTGGCCGCCTGCTGCACGGCCGTCAGCGCCGTAGACCCCACCCGCTGATGCACGCCCCGGTGGCTGCTCAGGCGGCCAATCACCAGTAAGTCCGACTGGTGGGCTGCCGCCAGCAATTCCTGGCTGACAAAACCACGCGCCACACGGAAATCCCACTTCACCGACCGCTCGCCGGCCGTCTGACCAAATTCATAGCGCAGCCAGGTGGCATGGCTGTGTAACACCTGCTGCATCTGTTCCGGGTGCAACGGCCGTGTGCCCGCCGTCAGGTAGCGCACTTCGCTGGAAAACGGCAGTTGCGCCAGCCGGATCAGGTTAATGTCTTCCACAAACAAGCCGGTGATGTCTGCCTTGAGAAAAGCCGACAGGCGCACGGCCGTATGCAGCACGGCCGTACTCATCTGCGACGCATCCAACCCCACCAAAATGTGGCGAATCCAACCGGTGTCTATCATCTCTTTCTCCAGAAGTGACGAGTGATGAGTGACGAGTGACGAGTGATCACCCGTCACTCGTCACCCGTCACTTACCACCCCCCTCTGGCGGTGCGGCAAATTCCCGCTGCTTGGCGGCTAACGTTTCCAGGCGGGCAACCACACGGCCGTTGATGCTGTCTGGGGGGTAACGGCCGTCGTCATCCAATTCCCCTGCCGCAATCCCGGTCAATAATTCAATGCCCTCATCAATGGTGCTGATGGCGTAAACGGCAAACTGCCCGGCAGCCACCGCGGCCACCACATCCTGGCGCAGCATCAGATGTTTGACGTTGGCTGTGGGGATGAGGACCCCTTGATTCCCGGTCAGGCCGCGCGCCTGGCACAGATCAAAAAAGCCCTCGATCTTCTCGTTCACGCCGCCAATGGCCTGCACCTGCCCGCGCTGATTCACCGAGCCGGTGACGGCCAACCCCTGTTTGATGGGCGCATCGGCCAGCGCCGACAACAGGGCATATAGTTCCGCCGAAGAGGCGCTGTCCCCATCCACGCCGCCGTAGGATTGTTCAAAAACCAGGGAGGCGCTGAGGGAAAACGGCCGTTCCGCCGCATAGCGCGCCCCCAGAAAAGCAGACAAAATCAACACCCCTTTGGAATGGAGCGGGCCGCCCATTTCCACCTGCCGCTCAATGTCAATCACTTCCCCCTTGCCCAGGCGCACCCGCGCCGTGATGCGGCTGGGGCGGCCAAACGCCTGCCCGCCCAGGTCAATCACCGACAGCCCGTTAATCTGCCCCACCACCGCGCCATCGCTATCCACCAGCAGCGTTTCGCGCAGGGTATTTTCCAGCAAGCGTTCGCGTACCCGGCCGGCCCGCTGTAATTGGGCGGCTAAGGCCTGCTCCACATCGGCGGCGGTAATGGGGTCACGGCCGTTGACCCCCGCCCAATAATCCGCCTCCCGCAGCAAATCCGTCACCGTCTGCATGTGGGTAGTCAGCTTTTCCGCGTCAGCCGCCAGCCGGGCGCTTTGTTCCAGAATGCGCCCTACCGCCGCCCGGTCAAAATTCCGCAGCCCTTCTTTATGCACCAGGTTGGCAATCAGCCGGGCATAAGCCAGGTTATTCTCCGGGCTGCGCGGCATCTCGTCTTCAAAATCGGCCGCCACCTTAAACAGTTCGGTAAAGTCCGGGTCATAGGCGCACAGCAGATAGTACAGCAGCCGTTCGCCAATCAACACCACCTTCACATGGAGCGGAATCGGTTCCGGTTCCAGCGAGACGGTGCTGATCAGGCTGTATGCCTGCCCCAACGACTCAACGCGGATTTCTTTGGAGCGCAGCGCCTGTTTCAGCGCCTCCCAGGCAAACGGTTGCAGCAGCACTTTGCGCGCATCCAAAATGAGATACCCGCCGTTAGCCTTGTGCAGCGTGCCCGATTTGATGAGCGTAAAGTCGGTGAGCAGGGTGCCCATTTGCGAAATATGTTCCACCCGCCCCAACAAATTGGGGTAGGTGGGCAGTTCTTCATGCACCACCGGGGCGCCTTCGTCCGGCGCGTGGGTGATGATCACGTTGACCTGGTAACGAGCCAGCCGGGGACGGCTGCCGCCGGCCTGTCCCATCATTTCTGCCAGGGGCGATTCTTCCGATGGCAAAAAGTCGCGCACATTTTGGATGATGTCGGCCTCAACGGTATCCAGATAAGCCAGCACATCTGGCAGATCGGCATAGGGCGGCCGGATTTCATCAATCACCGGCTTCACGGCAAAAGTGGCAATTTCTCGATCTAGTTCCTTCAAACGCTGCTGGGTTTCCCGGTGCCATTGGGGCACCTGCTGCATGATATGTTGCAAGGATTCTTGCAGCTTTTTGATGTCGTTTTCCAATGCCTGCTGTTCATTGGTGGAGAGCCGCAGAAATTCTTCCGGGGTGATGACGTTGCCGTCTTTGGTGGGGGCAAAAGCAAAACCACCGGGCGTTTGCAGCAGGGCGATGCCGCGCCGGTCGGCTTCGTCTTTCAGGCTTTCCAAAGCTTGTATTTCTTTTTCTTTGAGGGCGGCGGTGATGGTTTTGCGCTGGGCCTGGTATTCGTCGCTGGTAAAGGCGGTGGGGATGATGGTGAAGAGGTCTTCCACTAACTGCTGCATCGCTTGCTGCAAATGGGGCGCCAGGCCAGGAGGCATTTGTAGGGCGTTGGGAGCGTGGGGCTGGTCGAAGTTGTGAACGTAGCACCAGTCGGCCGGGGTGGGTTCTGAGGGGGCGCGGGCGGTGAGGAATTGGTGTACGGCCGTGAACCGCCCCGTACCATTTGGCCCAATGGCAAACAAATTGAACCCCTCATGCCGGATGCCTATGCCAAACTGAATGGCCGATACCGCCCGCTCCTGCCCAATGATTTCATCAAATTCGTTGAGTTCGGCGGTGGTGGCAAAGCTGAATTGGGCAACGTCGCACGGGGTAAACAGTTTTTCCGCCGGTAATGGAAGCACAGTCATCTGATTTCTCCCTCGAAGAATGATCAAAGATTACGGCTTTTTCCCTGGTTGCATCATAAAACGGCCGTCCCCCCTTGCCAAGTGAACAATATCATGTTGATTACAGGAAGGAGATTAGGAGATTGGGGTATGGTTCAAAAGTTGAATATCTTGCTTAACAAATTGAGACTACAACGGATTGGGGAAATAACGGATTACTCGACGGAACTATCCGTTTATTTCTGAATCCGATGTAGTCCTTTGTT
>JAHBVI010000026.1 GCA_019637635.1 Anaerolineae bacterium | reverse complement strand
TAGGGCGATTGCATACTCAATTCCCGGCGATTGAAATCGCGGCTACAAACAGCAAAGCCCACCTTCGTGGGCTGGTATCCACCGGGTTTTAGTCGGCGAAGGCCGACTTTGCCTTTTGTTGGTACAGATTTATCTGCCTTTTCAGGGAGTATGTAATCGCCCTGCACCTCCTCACCAACATGTGGGCAAACGAAAGGGGTATGGTAAAATGGACATGCTTCGTTATGTAAGGTATACAAATCCGGCGACTCAACATGACAGAGGGAACACCCCAACGGCACAAAGTGTTGGCTGTGGTCAACCGCAAAGGTGGCGTGGCCAAGACCACCACGGCCATTAACCTGGCGCATGGCCTGTCGCGCAAATTGATGCGCCGCCTGGCGCCGGAAGACGTGGAGCGCGTGACCGATCCCGGCAGCATTTTTCATTATCATGATCGTATCTATTACCTGTTGGGCCATGTGCTGCTGATTGATTTTGACCCGCAGGGGCACTGTGCGCGTGGCCTGGGTATTGACCCTGGTCGCGCCGATATTGGTGAAGTGCTGCTGGAACAACAGCATCTCACAGAAGCCGTCATTTCCGCCGACCGTTCCGCCGATGGTTATCCCCGCCCCAATTTGTGGCTGCTGCCTTCTTCAGATAATCTGGAAAGCGCCAAAGATATTTTGCGGCTGCAAACCATGTCCCTGACCACCAAACGGAATTACGGCCTGCTGCGGATTTTGTCTGACCGGCTGGGGCTGGCGATTGAACGGTTCACGTTTATCATCATGGATTGCCCGCCGGCGCTGGATGCGTTTACACAGGCCGTGTACCAGTTTGCCGATGCGGCCATTGTGCCCGTGAAACCGGACTATTTCAGCATGGCGGGCACGGGGCAGCATATCACCAACATCTTTGAGGCGCAGGTGCGGGGTATTGACATCAATATCCACACCATTGTGCCCACCTTTAATGTGGAGCGGCAGGTATTGGATAAACAAATGGTGGAAGAGCTGCGGCAAAAGTACGGCAATATCGTTAGCGCCCCTATCCCGCGCAGCCAACAAGTGGCAGAAGCGCCGTCGGTGCAGCAAACGATTTTTGAATTTGATCCCCGTTATTTGAACCCGGCAACCGTAGCGTATCAGGAATTGGTAGACAGGGTGTATTATGGCTAGAAAAGTTAAACCGGATAGCGGCGAGGATCCATTAGCCGCCGTGGAAACGTTTAATCCGAAGATGGATTTGGCGCGGGACACGGCCGTCAGCCCCGACCCCACCATCAGCACTCCCATTTCTCCCCTGGGGCCGCCCAAACCGGTAACGCCCTCGGCCGTCATCCCCTCCTTTGCCAACCAGCTACAACTGGCGGAGCAACAGGTTTTGGCGTTGAAACAAGAGCTAGAAGCGCGGGAAGCGGCCCTGCGTGACCAGGAACGGCGGCTGTATGTATTGGAAACGGCCGTGACCCAGTCTCAACAAACTATCCAGGAACTACAAAAAGAGCGCGACATACGGCTGGCTCTGGAACGCGAACTGGCGGCGCTGGAAGTGGAAGTGCGCCAGGCTCAGCAAGCCGCCGCCGCTTTGGAACAAGAGCGCCTCCTGCGCCTGGAACTGGAACGCAGAATTGCCACCCTGGAGGTGCGCGCCGAACGCGCCGACCAGGTGGCCGAACAACTGGTGGTGGAGCGTGACGCCCGCATTCGCCTGGAACGGGATAAGGCGACCCTGGAAGTGCAGGTGCAAAGCCTGCACAAATTAGATGCCCTGCTTACCGAAGAGCGCCAGGCGCGCATGAATGCCCAATCCCGCGCCGCCTCTGCCGAGGCGCAGTTGGCCCGCCTGCAAGGGGAACTCGCCCAAAACGAAGGCAGCAGCACCTCCTTTTTCGGCCGCCGGCGGGGCGGAAACCGGTAATCGGTAATCCGTAATCGGTAATCCGTAATCGAAGATCAGCCTTCTCCCCAATTCATAATTCCTAATTCATAATTCCTAATTCCTAATTCCTAATTTCCCATTGTTCACAGCATCACGCGCTAAAATGCGTTACTATAGCGCTATGCAATTTCGTAAGAGCCTTGATCCACGCAGAAGTTTACGAGGACGCCTGATTATTGGCTTTTTCCTGGTTTCTCTGGTGGCGGTGTTAGTAACCGTGCTGATCGTTAACTATTGGGCGCGGCGGGCGTTGGAAGAGTCTATCTACGCCCGCATGGAAGCGGTGACTATGGTGAAGGAGGCATCGCTGGCGCGCTGGCAGGCGGAACGGAAGGTTGACGTTGTTTTGCTGACCCGCGCCCCAGAAGTGCGCAACGCCGGCACAATCTTGCTTGATCCGGCCACGGAAAGTGGCAGCGACCTGCATAAGTCGGCGTATGCGGCGCTGGATCAAAGTTTGCGGGATGTGCTGCGGCGGCGGGTTGATTTGCTGGAAATTTTTCTGATGTCGCCGGACGACGGCCGTATCCTCTACTCCACCAATTCCAGCCGCGTGGGGGAACGGGTGGTGGCCCCCTATTTTGAAGCCGGCCTGCAAAACGTCAATTTGCAAAGTGTGGATGACGATCCCCAGGCGTCGCACATGTATCTGGTCATTGCCACGCCGCTGCGCGCCGTGAATGGCGAGGTGAAAGGGGTGCTGGCGGCCAAGGTGGACCCCACGCACATGGAGCAGATTGTATTAGACCAGACGGGGTTGGGGCCGGCCAGCATCACCTATCTGGTTGATACCCACCGCCATTTAGTGCAGGTGATTGACCCCTATTTGCACCGGTCGCTGCAAAAGGAAATAGTGACCTCAGCCGGGATTGAAGCGGTGTTGGCCGGGCAAGACGGCCGTGCCCAATACACCAATTACCAAAACATCCCCGTCTTGGGCGCTTACCGCTGGCTGGACGAGATGCAGTTTGGTCTGGTAGCAGAACTGCCGGTTGCCGAAGCCTATGCCCCGGTACAGCAAT
The DNA here is from genome assembly GCA_019637635.1 of Anaerolineae bacterium. Classification (GTDB taxonomy): domain Bacteria; phylum Chloroflexota; class Anaerolineae; order Promineifilales; family Promineifilaceae; genus CAADGU01. The sequence continues at coordinate 60,536 of JAHBVI010000026.1, read as the reverse complement.
TAACGGCTAACATTCTACTGACGGGTCTGGCGGGCATTATCTTTATGATGGCTATTATGACCTGGGTAACGCGCAGTATCAGCCGGCCGATTACGGCGCTGACGGAAACGGCCGTGCGCGTGACCGAAGGCGACCTTACCGCCACTGCCAGTGTGCAAACCCAGGATGAAATTGGCACGTTGGCCCGCACCTTTAACCAGATGACAGAGCAACTGCGCCGCCTGTACATCAGCCTGGAAGCGCAGGTGAACACCCGCACGGCGGAACTGGCCGAACGGGTGCAGCAGCTTGATCTCATCAACCAGGTGGGGCGCAGCGCCATTTCCCATTTGGAACTGGATGCTCTGTTGGCCGAGGTGGTGAAGCTCATTCGCCAGAGCTTTGATTTTTACGCGGTTGGGATTTTGCTGGTAGACAGGGAACGGGGGGAGGTATATCTTTCGGCGGCCGACACGGCCGACACGGCCGAGGCGGCGCCCGTTTTGCCCGGCTCATTTGCCATCAAAATCGAAAGCCAGAGCATGATTACACAGGTGGTGAAGACGGGACGGCCGTTGGTGGCCAACGACGTAGCCCAAAACAGCTATTATCTGCCCGATGCCCGCCTGCCGCGGGTGAAGTCAGAAATTGGCCTGCCGCTCAAAGTGGGCGAAGATGTCATTGGTGTATTAGAAATTCAGCATTCGGAACTGTATGCCTTCAGCCCGGAAGACGTGCAGGTGCTGCAAACGCTGTCTGACCAGATTGCCACGGCCATTCGCAATGCCCAATTGTTTGAGGCCGCCGAAGGCGCCCGCATGGAGGCAGAGGAAGCCAATTTCCTCAAATCACAATTTCTGGCGAACATGTCTCACGAACTGCGTACCCCGCTTAATGCCATCATCAACTTTGCTTACTTGATGTCATTGGGGGTGGATGGTCCGCTGACGACGGAACAACAAGATATGCTGAACCGGATTGGAGATTCTGGCCGCCATCTGCTGGGGCTGATCAACGATATTCTCGACCTGGCAAAAATTGAGTCAGGCCGGATTGACCTGTTCCTGGAAAAGGTGTATTTGCCGGAAGTCATTCATGGGGTCATGTCTACGGCCGTTGGCCTCACACGCGGCAAATCCATCACCTTGCATACGGCCGTGCCCGATGACCTGCCGCTGGTGCAGGCCGACCGTAACCGGGTGCGCCAGGTGTTGCTCAACCTGGTCTCCAACGCCGCCAAATTCACCGATGTGGGTGATATTACCGTGCGCGCTGCCAGCGACGGCGAGCAATGGGTGACAATCAGCGTGACGGATACCGGTATCGGTATTCGGCCGGAGGACATCCCCCGCGCCTTTAGCGAGTTTGTGCAATTGGACGGGCACATGGCCCGGCGTACCGGTGGCACCGGCCTGGGGTTGCCCATTGCCAAAAAGTTTATCGAGATGCACGGCGGTCAAATTTGGGTGGATTCTGAACCGGGCAAAGGTTCTACCTTCTACTTTACGCTGCCCCAGGCAGAAACAGGGCCAATTCCGCCGGAAGCGCAGCACATCACCAAAGAAATCCCCCCGCTGGTCTGGCGGTAGTGCCGATAATCCACAATTAGTGGCCGTCTGGCTTTGCCAATTTTTCCTCGATACGCCGGTCTGGCAGCAGCCACAAGACGGCTACGGCCACATACAAAACACCGGCCAGCCAGGAGGCGATAAAGGCCAGAGGAATAGCTACCAGATAAATCCCTACAGAAATTTTGCCTTTAACATCCCGGCCTAAAGCCATCGCCAACATCGAATCGGCGTTGTGCAGCGCCAGCAAGGTACGGGTGAGGATGTAATATCCGGTGGCGGCCAGGAGCAGGGCCAGACCGTACAACGCCATAGCAGGAGCGGCAAACTCAGAAGCGCCAATCCAATCTGTAACGAAGGGGATGAGTGAGAGCCAGAAGAGCAGGTGTAAATTTGCCCACAGGGTACGGCCGTCTACCTGTTCCACCACCTGAAACAGATGATGATGATTGTTCCAGTAAATTCCCAGGAAGATGAAACTCAAGACATAGCTAAAAAAGGAAGGTGCTAACGGCCGTAAGGCAGTGAATGTTGGCTCCTCCGGCGGTCGCAGTTCCAACACCATAATGGTTATAATAATCGCCAAAACCCCATCACTAAACGCTAACAACCGTTCCTTGCTCATGTGCCGTCTTTAACCCTGACGATGCCATCCCCAGGCTAAGATACAAAATGCGACGCGCTTTGGCGCGTCCACTGCGGCATTTTAACCTGTTGATGAAGTTTGAGAAAGGCAATTGGCTGTAATCGGAGGCATCATCATCTCAACCCGGATACCAGACGATGCGCGGTTCATCCGGTGGGCGTTGGTATTTCCAGGCGGTTTCTACCATCTGTTGCAAATTGTATGCCGGTCGCCAGCCGAGCAGAAATTTGGCTTTGCTGTTGTCCAGCCAGGTGGAGTGGTAGGGGGTGTTGATTTCCACTGTAGGTAAGCCTCTCGTTTCGGCCAGATACGCCCCTAGTTCGCCATAGTCCACCGGTTCATCCATGCAGATGTTGAATGTTTGCTGGCGGGCGTTGGGGTTGTCAATGGCCTGCATAATGGCGCTGACCAGGTCATGGACATGCACAAAGTTACGTTTGACGGCACGGCCGTCTGCCCCCACCATCACCGGCACCGCTCCCGCCTGCGCATACGCCTCCGCCTGTTCCGCCCCCACCAGATCACGCCAGCGGGGGCCGCCAAAAACATCCTCGCCAAACGAAAGTTGATATTTGAAGTCATCCTTTTCCATGATCCAGGGGGCGCGCAGGCAGCAGCCGTTCAGGCCATACTGAATGGTGTACTGTTCCAGCATCACCTCTTCCAGCACTTTGGAAAGGGCGTAACAGCCAGGATAGGCGCTGTGTTTTTGCGTTTCCGTCACCGGGATGGGGTGCGGGTAGTAAAAGTGCCCCATGCTGGCGTCGCCGCCAATGAGGATGAACTGCTCAAACGTGGCACTCTGGCGGCACGCCTCCAGCAGCCAGAACATCCCTTTCACGGCCACGTCCATAATCGTTTCTGGCGTCTCTTTGCTGGTAGCCAGATGCAAAACATGGCTGACGCCGGCTATGGCTTCGGCCACCACCGCTTGTTGTTCAATGGAACCGCGCATCACTTCCAAACGGCCGTGCCCCGCCAACACCCGATGATGACAAAGAGCGCGGACGATGAAATGCGCAAAGGCCGGTTCGGCCAGGAACCGTTCAATAAACGCCTGACCCACTTTGCCCGTTGCCCCGGTGATAAGAATTCGTTTCATGGTGGTTAAAGATAGGCAGAAGATTGGAGATTGGAGATTGGAGATTAGTTGTACTCTCAATCTCCTAATCTCGCAATCTCTTAACCGCGTTGCCTCCGGCGACGGCCGTAATCGAACGTAATCGCCAGCAGCAGCACAAAACCGATCACAATGCGATGCCAGAACGGGTTGATGTTCAACATCACCATCTCATTTTGCAAAACGCCAATGAGCAGCGAGCCAACCAGAATACCCAACACCGTGCCTTGCCCACCCATCAGGCTCAGGCCGCCCAGGATACAGGCCGTAATAGCCAGCAGCTCAAACCCTTCGCCCGCCCCCGGATGCCCCAGGCTGAGCCGCCCCGCCTGGATAATCCCCACCAGGCTGGCGCACACCACCGAGATGACGTAACACAAGATAATGCGGGCATCCACGTTCACCCCGGACAGGCGCGTGGCTTCAATGTTGCCCCCGGCCGCATAAATTTGCCGCCCAATGTAGGTGTAGCGCAGCAAATAATGAGCCAGCAGCGCCACAATCAGGCAGATGACCACCGGAATGGGGATGAGGCCAAAGAGCATCCCCTGGCCCAGATAAGCAAAGGAGCGCGGGATGCTGGTAATGGGGAAACCGCCGGTCAGCACCAGGATAGCGCCACGCGCCACCCCCAGCGTCACTAACGTCACCAGAAAGCCGTGCATCCGCAGTTTGGTGACGTACAGGCCATGAAACGTGCCAATAGCCGCCGCTACCGTAAAGGTCAGCACAATTGCCACCCCCAACGGCAGGCCGGCTTTGACGGTGAGATAAGCGGTCAAAACCCCGCCCAGGCCGATGATGGAACCAATTGAGAGGTCAATGCCCGCGGCGATAATGGTGAATCCCACGCCCATGGCCGCAATGGCTAAAATAGCGGTATCGCGGAAGAGAATTTTCAGGTTTTCAATGCCTGCGAAGCGCGGATTGACCACAGCGCCAATGACAAACAGGATGATGACGACGAAAAATATCAAGAACTCTGGCGAGGCGAGAATACCCGTCTTGCCGGTAAACGAGGTGCGCGACTTTGATTTTGTGACTGTGTTATCCATATTTCATCTACCTCTGCCAAGAAATCGTTCGTAGTAGGCGATTTATCGCCTGTTGACGGCACTAAAGTGCCTACTACGAACTTTTCATTGTTCACCCTCAACCGTCAGGAATTGGGTGGCGCAGGTCATAATCTCTTCCTGAGTGAAACGGCCGTAATCAAATTCCCCCGTAATCCGCCCCTGGCACATCACAATCACCCGGTCGCTCATGCCGATAATTTCTGGCATTTCTGAGGAGATCATCAAAATGCCCATGCCCTGCTGCGCCAACCGGCTCATCAGGGCGTGAACTTCCGTTTTGGCGCCAATGTCAATGCCGCGCGTCGGTTCGTCCATAATGAGCAGCTTTGGCTTGGTGCTGAGCCACTTGGCCAGCACCACCTTTTGCTGGTTGCCGCCGCTGAGATTGCGCACGGTTTGGGAAATGCTGGGGGTGGCAATGGAGAGGGTGGCCACGTACTCGTTGGTAATGCGTTTGGCTTCTTTGTTTTTCACGGCCCCCAGCGCATTGGAGATACGCGGCAAGACGGCCATGGTGGTGTTCTCTTGCACGTCCATGCCCAGCACCAGCCCGTGCAATTTGCGGTCTTCGGGTACCCAGCCGATCCCCTGGCGCACCGCATCTACCGGAGATTTGATGTGAACGGCCTGCCCGTTTATGAGCAGTTCACCCTGCGTCACTTTGTCTACGCCACAAATCAGCCGCGCCACTTCGGTACGGCCGGCGCCAATCAGCCCGGCCAACCCCACAATCTCCCCCTGGCGTACTGTCAGGTTGATATGTTCCACGCCGTTTTCGCCGCACAAATCGTGCAGTTCCAACACCGGCGCGCCAATTTCCGCTTTTTCTTTGGGATAAAGGCCCACGTCACGGCCGACCATCATGCGAATGATTTTTTCTTCATTGGCTTCGGCAATAGGCAGGGTGCCCACGCGACGGCCGTCACGCATCACCACCACCCGATTGACAATCTGCCGTATCTCTTCCAGCCGGTGGCTGACAAAAACGACGGCCACCTCCCGCTGCTGCAAACGACGGATGAGGGCAAACAAAGCGTCTGCTTCCTTACTGGACAGGGCCGACGTGGGTTCGTCCATCAAAATGAGCCGGGCATTTTGGGAAACCGCTTTGGCAATTTCCACCATCTGCTGCGCGGCCACGTTTAACTGGCGCACCAGCTTCTTGCCGGGAATATCAGCGCCCAGGTCGTGTAAAAGGGCTTCCGCCTCTCGGTTCATGCGCCGGAAATCTACCCGGCCCAAAGACAGACGCGGCTCCCGATTCAGGAAGATATTTTCTGCCACTGAGAGGTAGGGGATGAGGGCCAACTCCTGGTGAATGGTGCTGATGCCCAGGTTTTGGGCTTCCTGGGGGGAATGGGGGGAAATGTCACGGCCGTTAAACCGGATGGTCCCCGCGTCTTTCATGTGAACGCCCGATAAAATTTTGATGAGGGTGGATTTACCGGCCCCGTTTTCGCCCACAAAACCCACAATCTCGCCGGGGTACACCTCAAAATCCACGCCATCCAACGCCTGCACCCCCGGAAACCCTTTGACAATGTGCATCATTTCCAGTAATGGTTGCTGTTCAGTCACCGCTTTCCCTCACTTCCTGTCTAAAATGCTTTAGCGCAAAGGGGCAAAGAATCGAAAGACGCAAAGAGAACGATGCAAAGAGAAAATCCGCGTCATCTGCGTTCATCCGCGTCCTATTTTTGTTTATTCCAGTGAGTGAGGAGTAAGGCATCCTCAGATGCCGCCCGGTCATAGACCGCCGTTCGCATCTGAGGATGCTCACTCCTCTGTTTTGTTTACTGCGAAGCAATACCAACTGAATCGAGATATTGTTTGTACAGGTCTAGCGATTCAGCTTTGATCACGTCTACGCCGGTGTTCAGGCGGATTTTGCCTTCATCACCCAGGTCATCCAGGTAAGGCGCCAGAATCTCCATTGTCTTTTCTACGCCCAGAACAGACATGGCGTGCATGACGTACCCGGCCAGATAGCCGTAGAAGTAGACGCGCTGGCCGATCATTGCCTGCACTACCCCTTCTTCCATACATGCTTGCGTCTCCGGCTCGGCGTCAAAGGCAATCAATTTGACTTGCCCAATCAGACCCGCCTGTTTGATCGCCTGGCAGGCGGCGGGGCCATCGTAGGAGTAGAAGGTAATGAACCCGGCCAGATCGTCGCCATATTTCTGGATGGAGGTTTGGGCATTGCTGAGGGCCACTTCCGGTTTGATGTCGTCAATGAGGACTTCTACCAGTTCCATTTTTGTACCGGCAAAGACATCATTCACCCCGCGGATGCGGTCCTGGGCATTTTGGGCGGTGGCAAAACCAACCAGGCCAACCACCTTGCCTTCGCCAATGATTTCCAGAGCGGCTTCAGCGGCGGCGCGGCCGGCGTCATAGTCAGACATGCCGATGTACATGGCGCGGTCGCTGCCGGTAGCGTCTGAATCCATTGTGAGCATGATGGTGCCCTGGCCCACGGCTCGTTCAATAATGGAGGCGGGGGCCTCGCGGTCAATGGCGGAGAAGGTGACGCCGGTATACCCATCATTGACGAAGGTTTCTAACATGGAGAGCTGCTGGCTGAGCAGGTCAGAGGCGGTGGGGGCCTGAAAGGCGATGGGCACGCCTAATTCTGACGAAGCCCGGCCAACGCCAATTTGGGCAGCGGTCCAGAAAGGGGACAGGTTGTTGGCCAGGAAGGCAAACTTGGAGCCGGCGGGGGCGCTTTGGCCGGCCGTAGCCGCTTTCAAATCGGCAACGGCCGTAAACAGTTCATTGGGGCGGTAAGGGTTGTTTTCGGGGGCGGTGGCGGCTTCTGGGGCCGCGGCCGTGGCCACCACCGTTTGCACAACGGTTACGGTCTCCACAACAGTTTCTACGGTTGTCTGTCCGCCACTGGAACAGGCGACAAGGGATAAAAGGGTGACGGCCATCAAGGCTAACAAAAATGTTCTCAAGTGATGTTTCATTTTCACTTCAATCCTCCTCATAAAGTGATAGTGGTGATAAACAATAAAAACGAAGCTGTCTGTTCTTTTTTCGTTGCACCTCCTTTGGTTTACTAAACCATTGTCTGCGCTTCTTGTGAAAGTAGGTTAAAGGTGATAAAACTACTGTGCGGATCAATCACAATGGTGGGCCTATCTTGCAGACAGGCCAGACATCCATTCACCATTGGTCTGGCGATTCATAAGAGGCTCGTCACGCTTGCCGGCTGGGGCGAGCCTCTTTATGGGAATAATGTCATTGTGTAATTGCTCCACGGCTGAATTACTTAATTACTCAATTACTATTTACCCACCAGATTGTTTTACTTTTGCACATGACCCTCTTTCAAGCAATGATGTGCTTAATAAATACGTGCGTGGTTTATACTCTTTTGATGGTGATGCCATGCGGCGCAGTAACAATTCAACCGATAGATTTACCATCTCTTCAGTGGCAATGTCCACAGTGGTAATGGGGGGGTTCCAAAAGCGCAACCACTCGGTGTCGTTAAAGGTAGCCACAGACAGATCATCTGGTATGCGGATGGCTTGCTCGTTGAGGACTTTCAAGCAGCCCATGAGGATGCGATTGCTGCCGGCGAGAATGGCGGACGGCCGTTCGGCCAGTTGCAATAGTTCCTGCGTACCCGTTTCGCCATGCTCTTGCGTAAACGACCCAATGCGAATCAGGGCGGGGTCTATGGGGATGTCGGCGTCGTTCAGCGCATGGCGGTACCCGGTCAGCCGATTTTGGCCCGTTGTTAAATCGGTCTGGCCCATAATTAGCCCAATGCGCCGATGCCCCAGGCCGATCACATAATTGGTTAGCTGATATGCGCCCTGGACGTTATCCGCCAAAACGCCATCCAACAGGTCTTCTTCGCGGCGGCGGTTGAGTTCGATGATGGGCATACCTTCTTTGGCCAGAGTACGGACAAAAGGTGAGTTGTTGCCCTCCAAAGGATGAACGTAGATGATGCCATCAACCTGTTTTTCTTTCAGGATTTTTAAGTAGCCCAGGTCTGCCTCGGCATCTTCATTGTTGATGCACAACATCATGCCGTAATTGTTTTTATGGAGCATGGCGGCGACGGATTGGATGATCAGGTTGTCATACAGGCTGGTGACTTCGGGGACAATTAACCCGACCAGGCGCGAGGGTTGGCCTCTTAATCCGCGCGCCAGATAGTTGGGTTGGTAGCCAAGTTCGGCAACGGCCGTATCAATGCGGCGTTGGGCGTCTTCGCTAACGTAACCGCTCTGGTTCAGGGCGCGCGAAACGGTTGATAACGAAAGCCCGGCGTGTTTGGCAACGTCTTTAATGGTTACAGCCATACGTTTGGGAGACCCTAAGGGTTTGGTAACTCCTATACCAGGTTACTCAGGCCAAACCCTTAGGGTCTGGGCAGTTGGTGGAAATGATGTGGAAATGTTTCCACATGAGCTTTTAGATTTTACGTTTTCTGAGGTTAATTGCTATGGAAATCGGCCTGAAACCGATTAAAGGGCCACTTTTTTGTGTGGAAAAGTGTGAGAAATATGTGGGAACGTTTCCATAGCCACCGGGATTATATGCCTGGCAACCTGGCTTGTCAACAATTTGTGGCGCTTCTAAAGGCGATATGGCAAAAAGAACAGTCTTGGCGATAGATTTGGGGGCGGAATCGGGGCGGGTGATGGCCGTGCAGTTTGACGGCCGTACCCTCCACCTGACTCCCCTCCACCAATTCCCCAACAAGCCTGCCGCTCTGAACGGTACGTTGTATTGGGATGTGCTGGCATTGTGGCGAGAGATCCAAGGGGGCATTGAAAAAGGTAAATCGTTACACCCGGTTAGCCTGGGCGTGGATGGTTGGGGCGTGGATTTTGGGCTGCTTGACCGGCAGGGCAACCTGATCAGCAATGTGGTGCAATACCGCGACGGCCGTACCGAAGGCATGATGGAAAAAGCGTTTGCCAGGGTGGGCCAGGAAACGATCTACGCGCAAACCGGCATCCAATTTGCCCGTCTCAATTCGCTCTATCAATTATTGAGCCTGGTGGAAAGCCGGTCGCCCCAGCTAGAGATTGCCCACACCTTTTTGACCACCCCGGATTTGTTCAATTACTGGTTGTCGGGCACGGCCGTGTCTGAATTCACCATTGCCTCCACCACCCAAATGCTCAATCCCCGCACCCAGGAATGGGCCGCCGATATGCTGGCTGCGCTGGGCATCCCCACCTACATTTTGCCCGCCGTCGTGCCGCCCGGTACACAATTAGGCAACTATCAAAGTATCCCGGTCATCGCGCCCGCCGCCCACGACACCGGCAGCGCAGTTACGGCCGTGCCCACTACCACCCCCCATTATGCCTACATCAGCAGCGGCACCTGGAGCCTGGTGGGGCTGGAATTAAACCAGCCCATCATCAACGAGGCCGCGCGCCGCGCCAATCTCACTAATGAAGGTGGGGTGTATGGCACGATTCGCCTGCTAAAGAACGTGATGGGATTATGGCTGGTGCAGCAGTGCCGCGCCGGTTGGGCCAAAGCCGGCCAGGCGTATAGCTACGACGATCTGGAAGCATTGGCCGCGGCCGAGGTGAAGCAGTGCCAGACCATTTCCCCCCAGGCTGCTTTTGTAAATCCTGATGACCCGCTTTTTTTGCCTCCCGGCGACCATCGGGAGTACATTCGCCAATTTTGCCTGGCGACAAACCAGACGCCGCCCGCCACCATTGGGGCCACCGTGCGCTGCATCCTGGAAAGCCTGGCCCTGACCTACCGTGACGCCTTGCAAAGACTACAGGCGGTTTCGGGGCGGTCGGTGCAGATAATTCACATTGTTGGTGGAGGCAGCAAAAACCGTTTGCTCAACCAGATGACGGCCAATGCCACCGGTATTCCGGTAATGGCCGGCCCGGTGGAAGCGAGTGTGTTGGGTAACGCCATCGTGCAGTTGATTGCTCTGGGTGAACTGCGCGACTTGCAGGAAGCGCGCCAGTTGATGGCGGAAACGGCACAGTGGCAGCTATATGAACCGGCGGACACGGCCGTGTGGACAGAAGCTTACCAGCGTTATCAAACCATCGTTGCCAGGCGCTAGTCATCAGCTTCACGGCCGTCGGGGTGGCAGGTCAGACAGTTGCTCAAATCCGTAATCCCTTCCTCCCGGTGTTCGTCTTCAAACTCACGGCCGTTGTGACAGTTTGTGCAGGTGTAGCTGCCGTAATCACTGTTCGTGTGGCAGGCCGTACACTGCCCGTTGGCATTGCCATGATTCAGCGGGAAGGTGTGGTTAAACGTGGCGTTGCGGAAATTGCTCGTGTCCGAATGGCAATTGCGGCACGTGCCGGGGAAATGGTTGGGCGGCGGCGTGTGGCAGTTGGCGCAATCCTGCGTGCCAATGATGCTGTGGTCAAAGAAAGCATTGCGGAAATTAGTGGTATCGGTGTGGCAGTTGCGGCACACGCCCTGGTAATGGTTGGGCGGTGGCGTGTGGCAGTTGGCGCAATCCTGCGTGCCAATGGTGCTGTGGTCAAAAATCGCGTTCTGGAAATTGGTTGTGTCCAAGTGGCAACTGCTGCACGCGCCCACAAAATGATTGGGCGGCGGCGTGTGGCACGCGTCACAATCCTGCCCGGCGACCACGCTGTGATCAAAGTTCACATTGGTAAAACTGGTCGTGTCCAGATGGCAGGTAGCGCAGGGGGCGGGGTAATGGTCGGGTGGCGGCGTATGGCAGTCGGCGCAATCCTGGTTGCCAATCTGGCTGTGGTCAAACAGCACGTTTTGGAAATTGGTGGTGTCCAGATGGCAGGCGGCGCAGGGGGCGGGGTAATGGTCGGGTGGGGGGGTGTGGCAGTCGGCGCAGTCGCGCGCGCCGATGGTGGCATGGTCAAAGGTGGCGTCTTGCCAGGTGGTGGGGATGTGGCAGGTGGCGCAGTCGGTTCCGTTTTCGCCGTTGTGGGCGTCATCGGCGGCGTGGCAGGTGAGGCAGGTAGAGTCGGTGCCCTGGTAACGGCCGTCGGCATGGCAGGCCGCGCAATCATTCAACGCATGGCCGCCCGTCAGCGGAAAATAACTGTGCCCCACCACTGTGCCGGCCCCCGGCGGAAAAATCACCGGCTGCCCGGTCATGCTGCCCTCCGGCGTGTTGACAGCCTGCAATAAAGCGGCGATCTGGTCGGTGTCGGCCGTTTGCCCGGCATTTTCCATCTGCCGTGACAAACTCAGCGCCCACAAAACCGTCAGGCTGAAAATGATAAAACCACTGAGGAAGAGGAGGATGCGTTTCATGTTCGTAAACCGTAAACCGTGACCCGTAAGCCGTAATCCGTGAATCGTAATCCGTGAACCGTGTCGGATCACGGGTTACGGATTACGGATAACGACAAATTCTTAATCTCCCGTGCCAACGTCTCCCGGTCGCTTTGCAGGTAAGGCAGGAGTGGGGTGGCGTCTACCTGGTTTTCGATGAGGGCGCGCAGGGGGTCGGCCAGGGTTTGTTCGCCGATGATGAGCGCGCCGACGAGGGTACGGCCGTTGCCATTTCCACCACTCAATGCCAGCCGCAACGTATGGGGGCCACTCTTGGCCCAGGCGCTCTGGTAGCTGCGGGGAAAGGTGTACCACACTTCCGATGCCCCCCGCGAGAGATGCTGAATCTCGGCAAAATCATCCTGCGCCTTTGGGTCAGGGCTGATCTGGCCGATGATGGTGATGTGCAGGCCAAAAAGCAGACAGGCGTTAAAGGGAATACCTTTGACGTAGGGCGCTGTCTGTCCCACCATGTTCAGCCCCGCCGTCCGTCCTTCGGCGATGGCGCTGGGCCACAACACGTCCAGCAGATATTGGCCGCTCCAGCGGTCATACACCTGAGCGCAATCCCCGGCGGCGTAAACATCCGGGATGTTGCTTTGCATCTGCTCGTTCACCAGGATGGCCCGGTCAGTCTGGATAGGCGTATTTTTCACCAGCTCTAGCTGTGGTTTGACGCCAATGGCCACGCCAAAGAGGTTGCACTTAAACTCGTCCCCGTTTTGCAGGCGCACGGCGCGGACTTTGTGCCGCCAGTTGCCCAGGATTTCGGTGGCTTCGGTGTTGGGGTGGATGTGGACGCCGTGATGGTGCATCTTTTCGGCCAGCAGGCGGGACTCGGCCTCGTTGAATACCTGGCTCCAGAGGCGGTCGCGGCGTAGGAAGTAGTGGGTGTCTACGCCGCGTTGGGCCAGCCCTTCCACCATTTCCAGGGCAGTGATGCCGCCGCCAATGACGACGCCGCGTTTACCGCGCCGCGCTTTTTTGAGCAACTCTTTGGTGCCATCGAGGGTGTCCAGATAAACCACGCCGTCCAGGTCGCCGCCGGGGTAGGGGGCGGGCACGGCGCGGGCGCCTGTGGCAATGAGCAGTTTGTGGTAAGGTAGGACACGGCCGTCGGCCAGCATGACCAGGCGATTGTGTACGTCCAGGGATTGGGCACGGCCGTGAACCAGTTCCAGCCGCAAATCCCCGTACCATTGCTGCGTCCGGGCAATCACCTGCTGCGGCGGAATCTCGCCGCTGATGACGTAGGCCAGACCGGGGCGGGAATACATGAGCGAAGGCTCGGCCGTCAGGATGGTGATCGCCCCGCGGGGATCATGCTGCCGTATCGTCTCCGCGGCCGTTACCCCCGCCGCGCCGTTGCCGATGATGAGGTAGTTCATGGTTTGTGATGCGTGATGCGTGATGCGTGACCTCACGGGTCACGCATCACGCATCACGTTGAGTTTCCCAGCGCAGCGTGCCACGCGGGCACACCTGAATGCAGTTGCCGCAGGTGATACAGGCGGCGTGGTCTACGGTCAATCCCTGCCGGGCGTAGTCACGCACGGGGATGCCCACCGGGCAGTTGTAGCCGCACACGCCGCATTGCACACAGCGGGTGGCGTCCGCGGCGACGCGCCCCAGGTGAATGGGTTCGGTGGGTGGCGGGGCTTCTTTCTTTTGACGGTTGAACATAGTTGTTTATCAAAGATTACGCAGATTACACAGATTTTTTCCCTCTGCGAAATCTGCGTAATCTTTGATTATTCTTCTTCTCCGGTAGGGTGACAGTCAATGCAATTGGTCAGTTCTGCCGGGCTGATGTTCTCTTCACGATGTTCTCGAACCATCTCTGCCGGGTCGTGGCAGTTGTCGCAGGTGTAAGCGGTGAAGGTGGTGGTGTGGCAGGTAGCGCAGGGAATCTGGCCCTCATCGCCATGGTCTAATGGGAAGGTGTGGTCGGTGAGCAAGGCGGGCCGCCAGCCTTCGGCGGTGTGGCAGCGGGCGCAGTCGGTACCGAGCAGCCCCTTATGCAGGTCGGGTTCGGCATGGCAGCCTACACAGTCGGCGGGTGTGCCTGCATACTGCTCATTTTGGTGGCAATCGGCACATTCCAGGGGAGCGTGTTGGCCTTGCAGGGGAAAGAGGGCGGCGTGGTGTTCGGTGGTAAACTGGTCGAAGGCGGCAGCGTAGAGGTCAAAGTTATGCCCCTGGTGTTCGGTATGGCAGGTGGCGCAGTTGGCCATGGTGAGGCCGCCGTGCAAGCCCACCCCGCTTTCACGCTGTTGGCTGATGTTGACGTGGCATTTTTCGCAGCGCACGGCCGTGACCCCCACAAACGGATCATGGCATTGGGTACAATCATCGCCGAAGGCGGCATGGTTGGCGAAGCCGCCGCTTTGCTGCGGGCTGCGGGCCATGCTGGACAGATCGCCGGGTGTGAACAGGCGGCCCCCCGTTTGCCACAGCAGCAGAGCCAGGAGCAGAATGAGAACAGCCGTCATCACCAGAGCGATGGGCGAAAATAGGGGGTGCTGGCGCTGGACCAATCGTTGTTGTTTCATAAAGCAATTGATCCGCGAAGGGCGCGAAGAGCGCGAATGGTGCAGTGCCAGGCACAGGGCAGCAGGTCGTGGGTAAATCCAGGCGATTTTGCCCTGTGCCTGGCACTAATTGGGTCGGTTACTAAATTCATTTGAATAACCCGGCGCGGAAATAGAAGGCGGCGATGATGTGAATGGCGACGGCCGTGAACAGCGCCAGCCCGATGGGAATGTGGACGGTGTGCCAGAATTGGAACAGCCAGCGCGTCTGGCTCAGGCGATCTGCCTGACGCCCCAGCCGGTTTTGCTGCTGGCGGATTTGGGATAGTTGTTGCCGGTGGGCGGACTCCTCTTTTTCCAGGGTATTGAGGGCGTGTTGCAGGGCACGGCCGTAACGCCAGCGCCCCCACCACGAGTTTTGGGGATATTCAGCCTGAAGCTGCCGGGTGATGGCCCGCACCTGCGCCGGTTTGTCCGTTTCCAGTTGAACAATCATTTGCTGAATGCCGCTGGCCTGGAGTTCTAGCTGCTGGTGGCTGAGCTGGCTGCTGTGGATGCCACCTTGCAGCGCTGTATACAGGTAACGGCCGATGAAACCACTGACGACGACGACGGCCGTGAGCAGCGCCGTCAGCCCGGCCAACCCCCGAAATTGCAGGCCGGTGTGCATCAACACCAGGAATGGCCCTACCAGCCCGGTGACAATGTGAAACGACAGCCACCAGCGCACCGGGCCGTACCGGTTCAGTAGCCGGGTGCGTTTGCGCAGGCTGTACAGCGTTTCCGTCATCACCATCAGCAGCGTGCCGATAATGCCCAGCCAATGCCCAAACGGATGTCCCCCCGCCGGTTCGGCCAGGATGTCATAGGCCACATACACGCCGCTGAGGATGATGATGATAAAAAAAGAGAGTTCCAGTTCTCGATGTTGCTGCATAGTTATAGGAAATGAGATTGGGAGATTGGAGATTACCAATCTCCAGTCTCCAATCTCCCATCAATCAACAGGTCGTATTTTAGAATAAAAGGTTACGGCGCTGTAGATATTGGATGGGCATATAGTAATGTAACCAGAAGGCCGGATGGTTAAATCCGGCTTAAATTATCGCGCGGGCCAGGTTCAGGCTGCCTGCCTTCTCTCCCCTATTCTTTCAAAATGAAATTGGGGCGTAACCTTTTGCCGAAGTCTGGCGACTTAACAGACGATGGACAGACAATTGCGCACCCCAACTTTTATTTCCCGGCACAATTCTGGCTGGTTTGTGGCCTGGAAAGCCAGGCTGCTGGCGGTAGAGTGGACGGCCGTTGCCGCCTTCGCTCTGCCGTTTTTACTCTATGTCGTCACCCTGGCCCCTACCATTTATAACCTGGACAGCGCCGAATTGACGACGGCCGTAGCCAGCAACGGCATTATTCGCGCTACCGGTTATCCATTATACCTGGTGGTGGGCAAAATCTGGTCATATTTGCCGGTGGGGGATATGGGCTACCGTATGAATCTCTTTTCGGCGTTTTGTGGCGCGCTCACCATCTGTCTGGCAGACCGCATCTTGCGCCGGTTGTCGGTGGGTGGTTGGGCGCGGTTGGGCGCGTTGGGGCTGCTGGCCACAGCCCCTTTCTTTTGGGCGCTCTCGCTCATTGCCGAGGTGTATACGCTGCACACGGCGCTAATGGCGGGGGTAATTTGGGCGCTGTTGATTTGGGCGGAGCAACCGACTCCCTTTCGCCTGGCGCTGCCCATTTTCCTGGTGGCGTTGAGTATGGGCAACCATGCGGCAACCGCGCTGCTGCTTCCGGGCTGTTTGTGGTATGTGCTGGTGAGCCATCCGCGGCATCTGGCGCAGCCGCGTGTGTGGGTGGCGGCCGTGACGGCCGTGTTGTTGGGCGCTTCCGTATTTCTGGTGCTGCCGCTGCGGTATGCAGCCCAACCCGCCTTTAATTATGCCGGGATGTATAACGCCGCCGGCATTTTCCAGCCGGTTAATTTGCAAACCTGGGCAGGATTTTGGTGGCTGATCAGCGGACAGAGTTTTGCCGGGCAGATGTTTGGGTACAGCGGCACGGCCGTGTGGCCGGAAGTACAGGCGTATCTGGGGCAGTTATGGGCGGCGTTCCTGGTGGTGGGCATTGGGCCGGGGCTGCTGGGGCTGGTTGTCCTCTGGCGGCGCAACTGGCGGCTGAGCGGTATGTTAACGCTCATGTTCCTGGCTAACGCCATCTTCTACATCAATTATCGCGTGGTAGACAAAACCACCATGTTTTTGCCCACGTATGTGGTTTGGGCGATCTGGTTGGGGGTGGGGTATGAGGTGATGTTGAAAGAGATTAGAGATTGGAGATTAGAGATTAAGGCGTCTCCAATCTCCAATCTCCAATCTCCAATCTCGATCCTGCGCATAGCCATTGTCGGTTCCGTGATTTTTGCCCTCTTGCTCAATTGGGGGCGGGTGGACCGATCAGATGATTGGAGTACGCGGGAACAGAGCGAGGAAATCCTGGCGCTGGCGGAACCAAATGCACTGATCTTTGGCTGGTGGGAGACGGTGCCGGCGATTCAGTATTTGCAGTTGGTGGAGGGGCAGAGGGAGGATGTGACGGCCGTGAACCGTTTCCTGATCAGCGGCGCGGACATGAACGAGTTAATCCTGGCCGAATTGGGGCAGCGCCCGATTTACATTAACAACCCGTCAGTGGAGTTACTCCAACATGTAACCGTAAGACCGGTTGGTCCGCTGTATTTGCTAGAACCGCGCATCCCACCTGAAAGAACTGAAAGGAGGTGATGCGTTTTGAGATAGAGAATTGTCCGTAGTAACCGCTTTAGCGGTAAGGGAGGCGATGAATCGCCTACTACAAACTTTTAAGGAGATTGCATATGCAAAGATTTTCACGTGATCAAATAATAAGAGTAGCGCTGACGGCCGTGATTCTGCTTTCCGGTCTGGCCATGGTTCCCTTCATTGACCTGCCAGCGCAGGCTGCCATCACCTGGCAGTCGTTAGCCGGGGTGTATGAACCGGAATTGGAAGTGAACGAGTCGTCAGGCGTACCGGGCAGTATTTTTGCCTTTACCGGCAGCGGCTATCCGCCCAATACAGTGGCAACGGCGTACAAGGACGGGCAGCCATTGGGCGCGGTGCCGATTGGTGGTAATGGTGTGGGCACATTTATGGTGAATACAGCCGGCGCCGCTATTGGCCAATACAACGTGACGCTGGAGGTAGATATCAATGCTTCGGCGACGCGCGGTATTGAATTGGCCGAAACCGGACCGCTGGTAACGCCGCCGCCGGATTTTCCGGGGCCGACGTTTAATCTGGTGAATGAGGTTTATCTGCCGCTGGTGACGAAGCCGTAGGTGTGGTGGAGATTGGAGATTAGCGATGGGCTGTCACTGATCTCCAATCTCCGGGTATGTGAATATGGCTATTGTAATGAGAAAGAGCAAAGAAGAACAGACGGCCGTTGGCCGGACGGCCGTCAGCCGTTGGCAAGCAGTCCGGGCAGCGCGTTGGTTCTGGCTGCCGGTGATCCTGTTTACAGTCACGCGGCTGGGCATCTTGCTGATAGCCTATCTGGCGGTGGGGCTGGTGGCCGATGCCGCGGCGCCGCCGCCATACCATTTGCGTGGGCTGGATAACCGGTTGTTGGATGTGCTGGGCAGCCGGTGGGACACCGGTTTTTACGTCAGCATTGCTGAAGAAGGGTACTTTTATGAAGGTGTGCCGCTGCCATCGGTCGCTTTTTTCCCACTGTACCCGCTGATGATGCGGGCGCTGGCCTCTGTGGTGGGGGATGCGGTGGTGGCCGGTATCCTGCTCAGCAATGGGGCGCTGCTGCTGGCGAGTATGCTCTTTTACCGGCTGGTGGCTGAGGGTTGGGATGAAGCTGTAGCGGATCGGGCAATCTGGTACTGGCTTATCTTTCCGGCGGCGTTTTTTGGCACGGCCGTCTACTCGGAATCACTCTTTCTCCTGTGTGCCATTGGCTCGCTTTATGCCGCCCGGCGTGGCTATTGGGAAGTGGCGGCGCTGTTGGGCATAGGCGCGGCGCTGACGCGGCTGGTGGGCGTCATCCTCGCCCCGGTGCTGCTGCTGGAATGGTGGATGCAGCGGCGGGAAAGGGAGGAAGGGACACGGCCGTCGCCTTTTGCTGTATTGGCGGCGCTGGTTGTGCCGTTGGGTACAGTGGCATATATGGCCTATCTGTGGCGCGCCTTTGGCGACCCGCTGGCCTTTGTGCATGGCGCGGCCGCCTGGGCGCGCCAGCCGCAATCGCCGCTGGTCACCATTGCCGCTTTGCTGGAAACGCCAGCGGGTGGCTGGTGGGCGGCATTACTGGCGGGAAACATTCATCTGGACAACTGGATAGATTTTCTGGCCGTTTTGCTGTTTGCCGGGCTGGGGCTGGTGCTGCTGTATTGGCGGCGCTGGCCGGAGGCAACTTTTGTCTTGTTGGGCGTGGGCATCGCCTTTAGCTCTGGCCTGTTGATGAGCCAGCGCCGGTATATGTGGGCGCTCTTCCCGGCATTTATTGTGTTGGCAAAGTGGGGTGGACGGCCGTGGGTGGATCGGTTGGTCACGGCCGTGTCCCTGATGCTGCTCGGTCTCTTTACCGCCCTGTTTGCCAATGGCTATTGGGTTGGTTAATTGACAATTGCCGATTGACAATTGACAATTGACAATTGTTCATGGAGATCAACCCTGGTGGAAGATGAATTGAAATTGTTGGCGCGGGCGCGCGCCCTGGAAGAGGATGCTCTGGCGGAGATTCACCAGGCGTATTACCGGGCCATTTACCGGTATATTGCCTTTCGCGTCAGCGATCCTCCCCTGGCTGAAGACCTGACGAGTGAGGTTTTTACCCGGTTGTTAAGCGCATTGCGGGAGAAATCGGCCCCCCAAAATACATTACGCGGCTGGTTATATGGTGTGGCCGCGCGGGTGGTGAGCGACCATTTCCGGCAGACGGGGCGGGCGCCACAGGTGGAATTGTTGGAGACGGTAGCGGCGGAAACAGGTATGCCTGAAGAGGAAGTGGATAAGCGCCTGACGGCGGAACGGCTGCGCGCGGCCATGCAAGGGCTGACGGAGGATCAGCAGCGGGTATTGGCGCTGCGTTTTGGTTTTGGCATGCGCACGCGGGAGGTGGCCGAGGCGATTAACAAGAGTGAAGGCGCAGTCAAACAATTGCAACTGCGGGCGCTGACGCTCTTATCGCAGCAGTTATCCGGCGGGGAGATGACATGAACGACGACGTATTGGAAGCCTTGTTGATTTATTGTCTGGATGAATTAGAAGCGGGCGTGCCGGCCGAGGAGATTTTGGCGCGGTACCCAGAGCAGGCGGAGGTGATACGGCCGTTGCTGGACACGGCCGTCCAACTCGCGTTACTGGCCCCGGAACCCCCGCCGCAGGCGCAGGCCGCGTCGCAAGATGTTTTTCTGGCACACGCCAGAGCGATCAAAAAAGCGAATCAACGGCCGCGCCTGGCGGCTGCTGGCTGGCGGCGGCTGGTATTTGCGTTGGGAATGGTGGTGCTGTTATTTGCCGCTTTCCTGGCGGCTTTGGCACAAACGGCATCTGCTTTGCCCGGTTCGGTGTTTTATCCGGTGAAACGAGTGGCCGAAGATTTGCGCCTGAGCCTGGCTAATAATGAACAGGCCAGGGAGACGCTGCGTACCCGGTTTGCGGCCGAGCGCGTGCGGGAAATTGATACACTGCTGGCGGTAGGGCGCGAAGCCCAGGTGGAGTGCCGGGGGTTTATAGATGCCATCGGGCCGGAAAACTGGGTCCTGTGTGGGCTGACGGCCGTGGTCAACGACCAGACCATCATTGAAGGCGACCCCTTTGTGGGGGCGGCGGTTTTGGTGGCGGGGGTGACGGGGAACGGCCGTTTCACCATCACCCGCATCATTGTGCTGCCCGGAGGGGAAGTTCCGCCGCTGCCAACGGCGACACCAACAGAAACGCATACGGTGATGCCGACGGACACGGCTTCACCGACGTCCACAGCCACAGATACACCAACGGCCACATCCACGCGCACCCCCCGGCCGACCGGGACGCCCACGCCCGTGCCCACCTCGCCGCCGCCATCGCCCACGTTTACGGCCGTGCCCGTTACAGAAACGCCTACCTCATCAGCGACACCGACCATCGTCCCCCCGGCAGCCACAGAAACGCCGGAACCAGACGATAATGGCAACGACAATGACAATGATAACGACAATGACAATGACAATGACAATGATAACGACAATGACAATGATAACGACAATGACAACGACAATGACAACGACAATGACAATGACAACAGCAGCTTAGGTCGAGAAGATGTTCCCGCAGTGGCGATGCGCCCTGTTCGTGCCCGGCACGGGGTGTAAAGATCGCGCATCCTATGGGTCGGATGGCAGCCGAAAAATGATGATGGGTACGGCCGTTTCCTATTTCTTGCCTCTACCACAGCACGTTAATACAATACGCGCAATTATCCACAGGCCGCAGGGCCAGAACCCACAAACCTATAGGAGGAAGACATGAACAGAAGAGAATTTTTAGGCCTCGCCACAAAAAGTGCTGCCGGTGCTGCCACCATGGGGTTGGTTAGTTGCGGATCGGAAGACGAAGCAGCTAACACCCCCACCAGCGTAGCCGCCACCACAGCCCCCTCCGTAGTGGATGAAACAACTCTCACCGAAGCCGCCCAATCCGATTCTGCTTTACCCAGCATTCAGTGGCAAATGGCCACAAGCTGGCCTGTAGCTCTCGACACCATTTTTGGTGGCGCAGAGGTTTTTGCCCAGCGGGTGGCGGCCATGACCGGTGGCAAGTTTGTAATCACCCCACGCGCGGCGGGTGAGCTGGCTCCCGGTCTGGAAGTGCTGAATGTGGTGGAACAGGGTGCGGTACCGGCCGGCCACACCGCTTCCTATTATTATGTCGGCAAAAGCCCTGTGACCGCTTTTGGCACGGCCCTGCCCTTTGGTCTTACCGCCCGCCAACAAAACGCCTGGCTTTACGAAGGTGGTGGTTTGGAATTGTTGCAACAATACTATCGCAGCCGCTTCAATGTAATTCAACTGCCCGCCGGGAATACGGGCGCTCAGATGGGTGGCTGGTTCAATAAGGAAATTGAAACAACGGCCGATTTACAGGGATTAAAAATGCGCATCCCTGGTTTGGGTGGGCAGGTGATGAATAAACTGGGTGTCACCGTACAGGTTGTCGCCGGAGGTGAGATTTTCCAGGCCCTACAAACAGGCGCCATTGATGCCGCCGAATGGGTTGGCCCCTATGACGATGAAAAATTAGGCTTGCAAGATGCAGCTAATTTTTACTATTCCCCTGGTTGGTGGGAACCAGGCCCGACATTGGAAGTTCAAATTGGGGTTTCTGAATGGGATAAACTACCGGAAATATACCAGGAAATTTTGCAGACGGCTGCCCACCAGGCGAATACACAAATGTTGGCCCGCTACGATGCCCGCAATAAAGAAGCGCTGGAACGTCTGATTCAGGGCGGAACCCAACTGCGCAGCTTTAGCCAGGAAATCCTCGAGGCGGCTGAACAAGCCTCCTTCGCTCTTTACGATGAGTTTTCCCAGGCTGATTCTGACTTCAAATCCATCTTTGAGCAGTGGAAAAAGTTCCGGGATGACATTCAAATATGGCACAGCGTCAACGAGACCGATTACATGAAGTATATTGAAGCCCAAACCGGGCAATAATAAAAAAGGTAAAAGGTGGAACCAACCGGTTCCACCTTTTTTTGTGGCTTTTTGACATCATTTGTGCCATTCGTTACAATCGGCACGTTGATGCCCCGGTGACGGGGCATTTTCACATCAAAAAATGCAGGTATGCAATTCACACTGACTTGAAAATTGAAGAAAGTGGGTGATAACGGGATTAGTCTGCAAACTGCAAGCTATTGCCCGGTTGCATTACCGGCAAAACCCCTGAGGTAGAAGAAACTTTTTTGGAGGCTTAATACATGATGGATGCATTATATTCAACGACTGCCCAAAGCACAGTCCGGGAACCATTGCCCGCAATCTGGTGGCTGGGTCTGGTTGGCGCTGTGGTCGCCCTGTTTTTTGCCTGGTATTTCTACCAGCAAGTGATGAAAGAAAGCGAAGGCAATGACAAAATGAAGGAAATCGCACAGGCCGTACGCGAGGGTGCGATGGCCTATTTGTCCAGCCAATACCGGGTTGTAGCCCTGGTTTTTGTGGCGCTGCTGGTCATTTTCAGCATCATGGCCTTTTTGAATTTGCAGAACCCCATTGTACCTGTGGCCTTCATTACCGGCGGGTTCTTTTCGGCTTTGTGTGGCTTTTTTGGCATGAAAACAGCCACCAATGCTTCGGCGCGTACCGCTCATGCCGCCAGTAAAAGCCTGGACGCCGGTTTGAAAGTGGCCCTGCGGGCTGGGGCCGTTATGGGGCTGGTGGTCGTCGGTTTTGCTCTGCTGGATATTTCGCTCTGGTTTTTGATTTTGTATTATTTGCTGCCCTCTATCCTGCCGAATGGCGGGTTTATTATGGCTACGGGCAATCCGCTGCCCATCATTACGGCCACGATGTTGAGCTTTGGTATGGGTGCTTCCACGTATGCGTTGTTTGCTCGTGTGGGTGGTGGCATTTACACCAAGGCGGCCGATGTGGGCGCTGACCTGGTGGGTAAAGTAGAAGCCGGCATTCCCGAAGATGATCCCCGTAATCCGGCGACCATTGCCGATAATGTGGGTGATAATGTGGGGGATGTGGCCGGTATGGGTGCAGACCTGTATGAGTCCTACGCCGGTTCCATTCTGGCAACTTCGGCGTTGGGGGTGGCGGCGGTGACTTCGGCCGGCGCTGCGTTTGCGGTAGATGCGGGTATGTCGGTGATGCAGTTGCAACTGCGTTACATCACCGCGCCGATGGCGTTGGCGGCGGTCGGCGTTTTTCTGTCCATTCTGGCAATCTATCTGGTGCGCACCGAAGAAGGGGCAGACCAGGGTAAGTTGATTGGCGCGTTGTCACGTGGGTTGTACGTAAGTTCGGTGGGCATTGCCGTGCTGGCTATCCCCATCTTGTATATTCTGGACATCCCCAACATGTGGGCGGTATTTGTATCCATTATTGTGGGTCTGGTGGTCGGCGTGGTCATCGGCAAATCTACCGAGTATTACACGTCTCATGCGAACAAACCTACCCAGGGGATGGCCGATCAGGCGAACACCAGTACGGCTACTTTGATGATTGAAGGTCTGGCAGTCGGTATGGAATCTACCGGCATTCCGGTGTTTGCGATTATAGCCGGGATTGCGGTCAGCTTCTATACGATGGGTGGGCTGACCAACATTTCCATGGGGCTGTATGGTGTGGGTATTGCGGCCGTGGCCATGTTGTCTACGCTTGGTTTTACGCTGGCGACAGATGCATATGGCCCGATTGCAGACAATGCCGGTGGGAATGCGGAAATGTCCGGTTTAGGCCCGGCAGTACGCAATCGGACGGATCAGTTGGATGCGGTGGGAAACACCACGGCGGCTATTGGTAAAGGCTTCGCCATTGGTTCAGCCGCTCTGACGGCCATGGCCCTGTTATCTGCTTATCTGGAAGAGGTGCGTCTGGCATTGGTGCTGCATGGTGATGCTGCCTTGACGGTGGATGGTGTGAATATCACCGACTGGAACATGCAGAATTTTATGACCTTTTACAACGTCACCATTTTGAACCCGGCGGTGCTGATTGGGGTGATGACGGGGGCGGCGGCGGCCTTCTATTTTTCTTCGATGACGATGCGCGCCGTTGGCCGAGCAGCCGGGGGTATGGTGGAAGAGGTGCGCCGCCAGTTCCGGGAAAAGCCGGGCATTTTGGAAGGTACCGAGCGGCCTGATTATGCCCGCTGTGTGGAGATCAGCACCCGTTCGGCCCAAAAAGAGATGATTGCTCCTTCGCTGTTGGCAATTGTGATTCCGGTAGTGGTAGGGGTGTTGTTTGGTGTGGCTGGTGTGTTGGGCCTGCTGGCGGGTACGTTGACAGCCGGGTTTTCGCTGGCGGTGATGATGGCTAACGCGGGTGGCGCCTGGGATAATGCCAAGAAGTACATTGAAGAGGGGCATTATGGTGGGAAAGGCTCCCCGGCGCATAAGGCGGCGGTGGTAGGTGATACCGTTGGTGATCCGTTCAAAGATACCTCTGGGCCGTCGCTCAACATTTTGATCAAGCTGATGGCTATGGCTTCGGTGGTTTTTGCCGGGCTGGTGACGTATATGGCTGATGGACAGGGGTTGCTGGCGGCTTTGTTTGGCGGTTAATTGGTAATCAGTAATTGGTAATCGGTTATTCTTGGGCAGGGGTGTGGTTAGAAAACCACACCCCTGTGTTGTTTCAGGGGTATAATAGGGGTATGAGTACGGTTATTGTTTTTGCGCCGGCAACGGAGCATACCAGGCGGGATCATCCTGAGGGCAGCCATCGGCTGGCAGGCTTGCTGCCTTTTTTGGATGCGCAGAAGGTTTTGGCGGACTTACGGCCGTTACCACCCCGCCTGACCTCGCTGACTGATTTGCGCCGGGTGCATACTGATGGCCTGATTGAGCATGTACGGCGGGTGGCGGAGCGAGGTGGTGGCTTGCTGGATCATGGTGATACCTATGCCACCGCAGCTTCTTATGACCTGGCGCGGTTGGCGGTTGGTGGCTGCCTGACGGCCGTTGACGCCATTATGCGTGGACAGGCAACCAATGGTTTTGCGTTGGTGCGCCCGCCGGGGCACCATGCCGAGGGCGGCAATATCAGCGGCTTTTGCCTGTTTAACAATGTGGCCGCGGCGGCGCGGTATGCGCAGGCGGCGTATGGCGTGGAGCGGGTGCTGATTGTGGATTTTGACGTGCATCATGGTAATGGTACCCAGGATATTTTTTTTCAAGATGATACGGTGTTGTTTGTTTCTACCCACCTCTTTATGCCCCGAATGTTTTACCCTGGTACGGGCGGCGTTAATGAAATTGGCGTTGGCTCTGGGCGCGGTTTTACGCTCAATGTGCCGCTGTTGCCGTATGTGGGGGATGAGGGGTACGGCCGTCTGTTTCAGGAAGTGGTCTGGCCCAAAGCCAAAGCATTTGATCCTCAACTGATTCTGGTTTCGGCCGGTTTTGATGCCCATTGGCAAGACCCATTGGCTATGGCCGGTTTAAGTCTACGCGGCTATGCTCAGTTGGTGCGGACGTTGGTGGAGATGGCCAATGGGTTGTGTCACGGCCGTGTCTTGTTTGTATTAGAAGGCGGCTACCAGATTGATGCCCTCTCCTATGGCATCCTCAACACGTTCTATGCTTTGTTAGGCCGGGATATGTGGCAAGACCCGCTCGGCCCCATGCCCCAACCGGAAACTGATGTGACTGATTTGTTGGTGAATCTCCGGGAGCGGCATTTCATTTAGGAGCGGCATTTCATTTAGGAGCGGCATTTCATTTAGGAGCGGCATTTCATTTAGGGTCACTTGATTTATTAGCGGAAACTTTGCATAATAATTTTGTCAACTTTACCATAACGAAATAAATAATTGAGACCCTAAGGGTTTCTAAAACCCTTAGGGTCTGATGCCAAGTCATATGACTACCATTACCCTCCAGGAATATCACGAGCGGATAGAAAAACTGATTGATGAAAATATGCTGACCGAGGCTGTTACCCACTGTCGGCACATCTTAGAGTCCCATCCCAGCCATATCCACACCTACCGACTGTTGGCGAAAGCCTTGTTAGAGCAGCACGATTATGATGGCGCTGCCGATCTGTTTCAGCGCGTTTTGAGTGCCGACCCCAATGATTTTGTGGCCCACGTGGGACTCTCTATTGTGCGCGCCGAAGAGTCACAGGTGGAGGATGCCTTATGGCATTTACAGCGGGCGTTTGAGATTGAGCCGTACAATGCGGCCATTCAAGAGGAACTGCGCCGCCACTACGCCCAATTTTCCGACATGGCGGTGGGGCGGATTCCACTGACTTCGGGTGCGTTGGCCCGGCTGTATATCAAGGGGGAGTTGTACCAGCAGGCGGTGCAGGAATTGCGGCAGACCATTCCGCACAGCCGGGATCGGGTAGACCTGGAAGTGCTGCTGGCAGAGGCGCTATGGCGCAATGAGCAGCGGGTGGATGCGGAAGAAGTATGTTTGAATGTGCTGCAAAAATTGCCAAACTGCATTGCGGTGAATGCCATTTTGTCGGAAATCTGGCTGCAAACGGGGCGAATTGGAGAGTCACAAAAGTATCTGCGGCGGTTGGTCAACTTGACCAGCCTGGATAAGGGAAGCCTGGATTTGGACACGGCCGTTGGCCGGGCTTTCCGGGCGGAGGGGGCGCCGGTTTTACCGGACAAGGTGGAACTTGAGTTCAAGGGTGATGGGCTGGCCGCGGCGCCGGCCGCGGCCACCGCCGCCGGTAAAGGGCCATCGGCCGATTGGATGAACGACGTCACCTTTGATTCCGACATGGGTGAAAAGTTTGATTACAAGCAGTTGGACGTCGTTGGCGAATCACCCAGCGGGATGCACAGTTATGATTGGATGGCCGATGTAAACGATGATCTGACACCGGCCGAGAGCTTGCCGATAGAATCTGAATGGTTTGCCGATGAGGCGATGCAAGCGGAACCATCGCTGGAAGATGATTGGTTGTCTGGCATCGAATTGGCGGCGGTGGACACGGCCGTTGCCGATGATGATTTTGATTTGCTCTTTCCCGACGATGATTCCGCCCCGTTAGATGCCGATGTGGTGGCCGGACCGGAACCTGAAGATTGGTTCCTGGCCCGGTCGGAATCTGAGCTTGAACCGGAAGAAACATTTGCTTCGGAACAGTTGGCCCCAGACTGGCTGGTTTCCCTGGTGGATGAGCCGGACATCTCTGATCTGGGCCAGGAAAAGGCCGCCGACGTCAGTTCGGATTGGTTTGCCGAGAGCGGGCGTGATGAATCGCTGTCTGCGGCCGAAACCAATATGCCCGATTGGCTGAGTAATCTGGTGGATGATGGTGCGTCTGTTACGTCTGCTTCTGACTTTCCCGAAGTGGAATTAGCCCCGGCGCAGGCTGGCGGTCAGGATGATTGGATGATTGACGAACGCGCCGAAGATCACTGGGATGAGCCGGGTTATGCCGCCGAAGAAATGCCAGATTGGCTGCAAGATGTGGCCTCTTTTGATGCTTCAGAGGGTGCGGCGGCCGAACCGGAAGCCGGCAATGTGTTTACCACACCCGCCGGTGGGGTACAGATGCCCGCAGCCGGAGGAATGCCCGATTGGCTCTTGAAACAGACAGGCGAACTGGATTCTGAAATGGCGGCTGCCACCAGGGATGAAGCGTTCGATGATTGGCTGGGCGGGGATGCGGGTATGGCCGCCGAAACGCCGGAAACGAAAGAGGAGGATTCTCTGTTTGCCGGATGGTTGTCTGATGAGCCGGCGCCGGTGAAAGGCGCGGCGGCCTTAGGGCTGACGGCGGTGTTTGCTTCGTTGGATGATGATGTGCCCGAGGCCGCCGAGGAGACGCCGGCTGCGGAGATGGATGAATGGGATGCCCTGTTTGGCGAGGTGAGTGAGATGGCGGGCACGGCCGTGCCACCCACACCGCCCCAGACCGACCTGGATGCAGACGATTGGCTGTCTGGCCTGGACGAGGCGATGGAGGAAATACCGGTGGCGGAACCGGCTGCGGACACGGCCGTTTCGCTGGATGATCTGCGTGGATTATTTGCAGACGAACCAGCCGCTAATGAGGCTGAAGCTGCTGAATTTAGCCTGGACAGCGATTGGTTGGGCCAGGCAGAAGATATTTGGGCTGACGATCTGGTGGCCGACGACCTGTCTGATCTGGCAGTGGAAACCACCGATGTGGCCGCCGAGTTTGCCCAAACCTTTGGGGGACAGGCTTACCTGGATGAGGATCTGGCTGAAGCAGAAGAAGAAATCCCAGACTGGCTGTTAGGGAGTGAACAGGCCAGCGCGGGTGAAGCGGAGGATAGGGTAATGGGTATGATTGGAGATGAGGAAGAAGCAGCTTTACCTGAACCAACAGAATCGGAGGATGATTTTGCCAGTTTGAGGGGTGATTGGTTCTCAGAGTTTGCCGGCGATGACGAGGCCGAAGCGTTTGACGATGGCGATACGTTGGATGTGACGCCAGGGATGGAGGAAGTGCCTGACTGGTTAGCCGGGTTTGAAATGGATACAACCGGCAGGGCTGATGAAGCAGCCGATCAGTGGATGGCTGCGGCCGTGCCGGACGAAGAACCATTTGCGGAAGATGCGTTTGAGGATGAGGAAGTGCCGGATTGGTTAACCGGCTTTGCAGGCACGGCCGTAACCGACGAACCACCCACCGTGCCGGTCAGTGCGGCTGTGGCTGATGATGAAGAGGTGGACGAACTGTTCGACGTGTTGGCCGATATGTCAGCGGGTGATTCACCGCTGGCAGATTGGTTGGCGGATGACGATTTTGCCCCGTTTGAGGCTGATTTTGCAGAAGAAGCGGCGGCTGACACGGCCGTGCCTGGCGCGGGTCTCACCTCCTGGCTTAGTTCACTGTCGGCGGACGAACCGGCCGAGAGCAGTGAACCGGAATACGCTGCCGCTGCCGATATTCCCGAAATTCCCTCCGAAGAACTCTTTGCCACCGATCAAGGCAATTTGCCGGATTGGTTATCTCCGGCCACGGGCGATCTAATCGTAACGGCTGAAGAAGAGTCCAATTTACCGGATTGGCTGCTGGGGAGTGACAGTGATGTACCGGCGCAGTTAGATTCTGATGATTTGTTTGCCACCGACGAGGCCGACGCCTTTGGCCTACCGGCTGAACGGGAAGAGTGGGAAGCGGACCTGTCGTTTGGGTTTGAGGAAGCAGCGCCGGAAGAGGCGGTGGATAAAGGGTTGACGGCCGTTGGCCTGACCGCGCTGTTTTCCAGCATTCACGATGAACCGGCCACGCTGGCCGATCTGGGCGCGGAAACGGAGATGGATTGGCTGGCGGGCATTGATGAAGAAGAACCCGCCTCCGCTTTAGAAGTGGCCGACGAGATGGAACTGGATTGGTTGGCCGAAGAAACGGTGATGGCGGAGATGGAAACGGCCGTTACCGCCGCACCTGAACCGGGGCTGGAAGATGTGGGCCTGGATGCTTCTGGTGCCGGCCTGGATGATGCCATTTCCTGGTTGGAAGAACTGGCGTCGCAACAAGAAACGCCGGTAGAAGAACTGCCTACCGTCGCCGAAAACTTGTTGGCCGAGGAATCAACGGCCGTCGAAATGGACGCGCTGGTGCGCCAGGACATGATGGGTGAAGCGTTTGACGCCGAAGAACCGTTTGACGCCGAAGAACCGTTTGACATGGAAGAAGTGTTTGACATGGAAGAAGCGTTTGACGCTGAAGAAATGTTCGACGCTGCATTTGATGATGTCCTGGATGAGGCGTGGCAAGAGGCATTTCCGGCAGATCTCACGGCCGTGTCTGCCGCCGATGATTTGCTGGCTGAAGAGGTGGAAGAGGAGGGCGAAAGTTGGCTGGATGTGTTGATGGCTGACGAAGAAACCCAGGCTGCTCCCATGGCCGCCCCCCCTGAAGATGACACCGAAGCGGCTATGGCCTGGCTGGAAGAACTGGCCGCCAGGCAGGGCGCGTCTCTGGAAGAACTGCCCACCTTGCAGGATCGCAGCTCGCGTGACCTGGATGGTCTGGTAGACGAAGCCCAGGCCGATCTTGAAGATGCCCTGGCC
Source organism: Anaerolineae bacterium (assembly GCA_019637635.1). Lineage (GTDB taxonomy): Bacteria > Chloroflexota > Anaerolineae > Promineifilales > Promineifilaceae > CAADGU01. Next base: position 30,564 of record JAHBVI010000026.1, on the reverse strand, counting down.
TGGATGGATAATCTGGCCGAAGAGCCGGAAACGAAGGAAGAGTGGCCGGAATTGGATGAGGATTTGCTGGCGACGATGATGGCGGGCACGGCCGTGGCCGCCCCCGCCAAAGCCGCTGCCTTGCCCCCTGAACAGGATGACGAACTGGCCGAGGCGCTTGATTTCCTGGACGAACAGGTAAAGGCCGAAGGGATTGCCGCGGTGGTTTCTGGCGGCACGGCCGTTGTGCCGGATGCCGAGTTGATGGCCGCACTCGATTGGTTGGAAGAATCATCGGAGGCCGATCAGACGGCGGCGATAGAGGAACCCGCCGAGGCATTGGAAACGGCCGGTGATTGGGAGTTAGCCGATGTCCTGGCCCTTGCCGACGAAGCGGAGATTGACCGGATGGATGCGCTGGCTGTGGAGATGGCGGTCGGGGATGAATTGGCCGAAGCCGAGTTGACCGATGCCGAGTTGTGGGATGATGAATCCTGGGATTGGGAGCAGCCGGAATCTATTACGGACTTGCTGACCGTCGTTGCCATGCCCCCAACCGCCCTGCCCACCGATGCCGCCGCAGAAGACCTGGCTTTGCTAGACATGCCCGATGATCCCGACGCGGCCATGGAATGGTTGGCGCGTTTTGGCGCCGATGAGGTTGATGAAACGGCCGTCCCGTCGCCAAATTTGTCTATGCCCACCTGGGAAGAACCGGCTGAAGATGAAGAGATGGCGATGGACGAGACGTGGATTGAGCTGACCGGCGCTGTATTGCCTACGGCCGTTGCCGACGCCATTACCCCAGATGAAATGGGGCTGTTGGCTGATGATCTGGACATAGATGACATGCCCGATGATCCCGATGCGGCCATGAACTGGCTGTTAGGCATGGCCCAGGGGGATGCATCTATTGATTTTGACATGGAGCCGCCGCCGATCAGCCCCAGCGAAGACGCCAAATTTGCCATTGATTATGGTGAACCCGCCACCGCTGTTATGGAGCCGGTGGCGGGAGTTTCACCGCTGGTCGGGCTGGCAGAAGAGGACATCATCGCGGCCGTACCGGAAGACCCGGATGAGGCTATGGCCTGGCTGCAAAAAATTGCCGATGAACAAACCGGCTCCCTGGAACCGGCCATCGCCCCGGATGATGCGCTGCTGCCTGCCTGGCTCACCGGCGAAGAGACAGTTAAGGAAACGTTTGGTTCTTTATCCGCAGACGAGGCGGAGTTAACCCTCATGGATGACCTGGGTGTAGATATTGAGGATGATTTGTCTGACTCGCTGCCAGATTGGCTGGCGGCGGACGGTGAACGCTCATCCGGCACCGGGCAAACGGGTTGGCTGACGGCCGTAGAAGAGCTGGATGTTATTAGCTGGCTGGCGGCCGAAGAAGAAGCGACCACGGTAGATTTTGATGAGGTGATTCTTTCTGAGGTGGTGGAGGTACGGCCGTCTACCAAACCCACCACCGGCCGTTTGCCCTCACTCACGCCGGCCGAACCGGAAATGCCGGCCGAATCGTTTGAAGTCCAACGGTTGACCACCGACGAACTCAGTTTGAGCCAGCTTTCTGATGTGCGGGTGGTGTTGGCCGAAAAGAGATATGAGGAAGCCGCCGCCCATTACCACCAGATGATCACCTCCGGCACGGCTACCTTAGGTTTGATTGCCGAATTGGAATCGCTGGCGGATGAATATCCCGCCCAACCCGCTTTCCGTCGTTTGCTGGGTGACGCCTACATGCGCAACGGTCAACTACAAAAGGCGCTGAATACCTACCGCGCCGCTCTTGACCAATTGTAAAAAACAGGCACAATTTCCTGTGGCAGAAGAAGCCGGGTTTTTCCAAAAACCCGGCTTCTTGCTGAAAATTAACTTTGTGGAGTGTAAATCATGGAAAAAACATTGATTCTGGTAAAACCCGATGGCGTGCAGCGCGGGTTGATTGGCGAAATTATCGGCCGTTTTGAGCGGCGTGGCCTGAAACTGGTGGGCATGAAGTTCATCCAGATGACCCCGGAACTGGCAGGGGAACATTATGGGGTACATCGGGAACGGCCGTTTTACAAGAGCCTGGTGGAGTACATCACCTCCGGCCCGGTGGTGGCCATGGTTTGGGAAGGCAACAATGCTGTGGCTGCGGCCCGCGCCACCATGGGCGCCACCAAACCGGTGGAAGCCGCCCCCGGCACCATTCGCGGCGACCTGGGCATGGAGATCGGCCGTAACCTGGTACACGGCTCCGACAGCCCCGAAAACGGCGTCAATGAAGTCAACCTCTTCTTCCGCCCGGAAGAACTCGTCGCCTGGAGCCGGGCCACCGATAGCTGGATTATCGAGTAACAAAAAAGCCTGCGGTTGCGCAGGCTTTTTTTATTGCATTTGCAGCAAGACGCGCGCTTCGTCCCACAGCCCTTCCAGGTCATAGTATTCGCGCTGTTCGGGCATAAAAACATGGACGATGACGTCGCCGAAGTCCACCAGCACCCACCCGGTCTCTGGTTCGCCTTCCATCGTCACGGGATAGACACGGCCGTTGTGTTTGGCGTCGTAGGCAATGCTCTGGGCAATCGCCTTGATCTGCCGGTCATTATCCCCGCTGCAAATGAGAAAGTAATCGGCAAAAATGCTTTGCTCCCGCAAATCAAGCAGTGTAATGTCTGCTCCCTTCTTCTCCAAAATCGAATCCACCAATAGATGTGCTAACTCTAAACTATCCAGAACTTTGTACCTCCAATTTTACTGAAATATGCCAGATTCTAACATGGAGGGCGCAGGCATGACAAGACGTTTGCAACTGTTTGCCGCTGCGCCTAAACTTCTCCATATTGGAGACGAGATTGGAGAGTAGAGATTGGAGATTGACGTATCTCCAATCTCTACTCTCTACTCTCTAATCTCAAACCAGCTTTTACAAGGAGACCTTATGGACCGCACACGCATTATTTTCGTGGTGATTGTAGTCATCGCCCTTTGTATTGTGGGCGTTATGGTAGGCGTGCAGGTGATTGGTAATCTGGTGGAAGGCGCAACTACTTCCCAGACTGACGCGGAGACGCGCCCTCCGCAAGTAGATGTGCCGGCCGGTGGCATTCTGGTTACGGTGGAATCGTCCAATACCAAAGAAGCCTGGATGAAACAGATGGAGGCGGACTTTAACGCGGCGGGTATGAAAACGAGCAACGGCCGTCCCATTGCCGTTCAGGTCACACATGGCACATCCGGTGGCGCTATGGACGCCATTTTAGGTGGTTCCATCCAGCCCATCGCCTGGAGTCCGGGTGACCAATCCTGGGTGGAGCAGGCCAATGAAGCGTGGCAACAGCGAACCAACCGACCGTTAGCCAGCGAAGCCTGCCCACCGACCGTTTACGCGCCACTGGGTTTTGCCATGTGGCAGCCGATGGCCGAAACACTCGGTTGGCCGGACGAGCCGATTGGCTGGGATACCATCGTGGCGCTGGCCGAGGACCCGAATGGCTGGGCCAGCTACGGCCGTCCCGAATGGGGTCAGTTCCGCTTTGGGCACACCCATCCCGCCTATGCCAACTCCGGTTTGTTGGCTATGACCAGTTTTGTCTATGGCGTCACCGGCAAAACGGACACCCTGACCGCCGCCGATGTGTACGCGCCGGAAGTGGAAGAGGCCATGCGGGCATTAGAGCAGGTAACGAGCAAGTACGGCCGTCAGGCCCCCGCCATTCTCGACGCCATGGCCCGCCAGGGGCCGAGTTATCTTCACGCTGCCGCCGTACCCGAAGCCGAGGTAGTACGCTTCAACATCGAACGGGGCGACGAACTGGCTTTTCCGCTGGTCTTTATTTTCCCGGCGGGCGGCGCCATCTGGGCCGACCAACCTTACTGTGTGTTGGACAACGCTGATTGGGTGGACGCCGAAGAAGCGGAAGCAGCCACCATTTTCCGCGACTTCATCCTGGCGCGGGCGCAGCAAGAGAAGGCGATTGATAATTTTCTACGGCCGTTAGACCCCAGCATCCCCCTCCGTGACCCATTGACCATGGCCAATGGCACCGACCCCAGCGTCACACCGCGCACCGTCGCCTCGCTGCCCAGCCCCAATGCCGCTGTCAGCAATGCCGTCATTGACCTGTTCAACATCACCAAACGAAAAGCTACGATTTTGCTGGTACTGGACGTGTCTGGCAGTATGCAAGGCGACCGCATTAACACCGCTCGCGCGGCCACTGTTGAGTTTCTCAACCGCCTGGACGCCAATGACAAAGTGGGCCTGATGGTCTTTAGCAACGATGTCACCATGCTGGCCGAACCGGCGCGGGTGGGTGATGTGGTGGAAGGATTGTCGCGGCGGGTGAACGGGCTGATTGCCGATGGCAACACGGCTTTGTATGGTGCGGTGTGTGAGGCAGTGGCGCAAATGGAAACCCTGCGGGCAGAGGATGTAGCTGCCGGCGAGTCTCGCCTGTATGGCATCATCCTGCTCTCCGATGGTGAAGATACGGTTGGCCGCCCCACCGAAAACCAGATGTTTGCCACCTGTCTGCCCGCCAATGCCGAGGCCGATGGCGTGCGTATTTACCCCATCGCCTTTGGCAGCGCCGCCGACGTGCCTGTGCTGGAGCGGGTGGCCAATGTCACCGGCGGGCGTATGTTTACGGCCGCTCCCTCCTCTATCAGCAACGTCTACCTCTCCATTTCCGCGGAGCAGTGATTTAAGAGGGTGGCAAGTGGCAGGTGGCACGTCACCTGTAACTTGCCATCTGCAACTTGTCACTTATTCAGGAGTTTTGTTACCGGTCGTACGGGCCTGCGCTGCTTTGAGTTGGGCTTCTAATTCGGCGATACGCGCTTCCGCGGCCAGACGCGCGGTGCGTTCCTGGGCGGCGCGTTCTTCGGCCTGCTGCCATGCCTGCTCAGCCTGTTGCCGCGCCTGTTCGGCCGCCAGACGCGCATCTATCGCTTCGTCGTAGGTCAGCAGGTATTCTTCGGTTTCCGGGTCGTAGAGGTGCAACATGCCGTCTCGCCACTGTAAGTCCAGTTGCAGTATGTTGCTGTGCAAGGCGAAGGCGTTCTCAGATAAGGGGGTAGCGGGGATGGGTAAGTAGTAGTCGTCAACCAGCCGGTAGCCTTGTAGCGGTGGGTTCAAATAATCTTGCGTGGGGTCGTACTGGAAGTATTCGCTGACGCCGAGGAAGGCATAAATCCCTTTTTTGGATCCCTGATCATGGGTGTAAGTGCTGAGGGACGTGATTTCAATGACAAAGTCTGGCCCCTTAGGTTCTTCCCACAGTTTGAAGGAGCGCCGGTCACGCTTGGGGACGCCCATGGCCACAAACACGTCTGGGGCTACCACCGCCTCCGGGTTGCCTTTTTCATAATAAAGCAGCAGATTACCAGAGACGTAGACATGGGGATCTTGTTTGAAGTGCCGCTTCAATGCTGTTTTGGCGTAAATGAGCGGGTCAGCCTGGAAGTCGCTTTCGGCCATGGGTTTTCCGTCCGTATCAGGGTATTCAATTTTGGTTGGAAAATGCGGAGTGAAGGTTGCCATCAATTATTACCTGCCTGGGATATGCCCGATAATGGCCTGATTGTAGCATAAAGGGGGGCAGGGAGAAACGGCCGTCTTCACATGCTCATTTTGCCACTTGCAAATTTTTAGTCTTTTAGCTAAACTGATATTTAGATACATCTAATTTTCGGAGGCGCTATGTATGATCCATTAATTGCTTTACTCATCGGCACGGCCGTCGTCGCCGTTCCCCTCCTGTTATTCTTGCCGGAGCGGGGGCTGTATTGGCGCTGGCAGCAAACGGGCCGCCTGACACAGCGGGTGCTGACGGAAGACGCGCTCAAGTTCATTCACAAAGCGGAGATGCGCGGTGAAAAACCGACATTGGCGGCCATTGCCGGGACACTGAACATCAGCCAGAATGACACGGCCGTCTTGCTCACCCACATGCAAAAAGAACATCTCCTGACTATGCAGGAGGGGAAGATTCATCTGACCCCACCGGGCCGGGAAGCGGCGCTGCACATCATCCGCGCCCACCGGCTGTGGGAGCGCCACCTGGCCGAAGAAACGGGCTATGACCAGGCAGAATGGCACGGCCGTGCCGACCTCATTGAACACCAACTTTCCCCACAAGAAGTGGAAGCACTGGCGGAACGGCTAGGCCACCCCACGCACGATCCGCACGGCGATCCTATCCCCTCGGCCAGCGGCAAAATGGTGGCGCACGGCGGCAAGGCATTGACCCAACTGCCGCTGGACACGCCGGCCCGCATCGTTCACCTGGAAGATGAACCGGAACTGGTATACGCTCAATTAGCCGCCGAAGGGTTGCATCCGGGCATGGCCGTGCGCGTGGTGGAAGCCTCACCAGAGCGCATCCGCTTTTGGGCCAATGGCAATGAACATTGGCTGGCCCCCATTATTGCTGCGAATGTGTCGGTGGTGGAAACGGAGACGGCCGTGCTCCCCGAACCCGCCCCCGTTGGCGAACCGCTGACCGCCCTCAAATCGGGCGAAACCGGCGAAGTCATTGCTATTTCGCCTGCGTGTCGCGGCGCAGAACGACGCCGTTTTATGGATTTGGGCATTCTGCGTGGGGCCAAAATCACCGCCGGTTTTCGCAGCCCCAGCGGCGACCCCGTTGCCTACCAGATTCGCGGCGCGACGATTGCCCTGCGGCAGGAGCAGGCGGCGCTTATATCCGTGATGCGTGATGCGTGACCCGTGATCTGTCACGCATCACGCATCAGAAATAAAGAGGAACTAAACACATGCAAACTCAACACACCCCCGACGGCTGCGCTACCTGCCCCATTCACAATGCCGGGAACTTGAAAAAACTGGGCATTGATATGAGTGATTGGGATTATGTGGTGGCGTTGGCCGGGAATCCCAATACCGGTAAAAGTACCGTTTTTAATGCGCTCACCGGGCTGCGTCAGCACACCGGCAACTGGCCCGGCAAGACTGTCAACCGTGCCGAAGGTGGTTTTAGCTACGCCGATGCCCGCTACAAACTGGTGGACTTGCCCGGCACGTACTCGCTGCTTTCCACCAGTCTGGATGAAGAAGTGGCGCGGGATTTCATTCTCTTCGGCCAGCCGGACGTGACCATCATTGTGCTGGACGCTACCCGGCTGGAACGCAACCTGAATCTGGCCCTGCAAGTGCTGGAAATTACCGACCGGGCGGTGGCCTGCCTGAACCTGATGGACGAGGCCAAACGGCATGGCCTGACGGTGGATGACCGGCGGCTGGCGCGGGATTTGGGTATTCCGGTGGTGCCAACGGCGGCGCGTTACGGCCGTGGCCTGCCCGAATTGCTGCAAGCCGTCCATGAAGTGGCCTCCGGTCAAACGGTGTGCAAACCGTACCGCATCAAAAGTGAATCGTCGGCCGTGCAGAAGGCGATCAACCAGTTGGTGCAGCAGTTACAGGCCGCCTTCCCTGGCCTGCCCAACGCCCGCTGGGTGGCGCTGCGGCTGCTGGATGGCGACCAGAGCATTATCCGCGCCGTGCGCAACGGCGAATTGGGCCGCCTGAATGCGCCCGCGCCGCAACAAACAAATCGCATCGAATTGGAGGTACTGGTATGACCACCTATCCTTTGAATGGCCGGGGCGTGATGGCCCCTCAACCTGCCCCTGATCCCCAAGATGCCGTTTTACAAATGGCCGAATCATTGCGCTGGCAAATCGGGCAGGATTTCCATGAACAGTTGATGGAAGACATCTACACCAACGCGGCGCAACTGGCCGACCGCGCCGTGACGCGCCCTGGCGAAAAGCCGCGCTTTGACCTGGATCGCACCATTGACCGCATTGTCACCAGCCGCATCTGGGGTTTCCCGATGATGATCGCCATGCTGGCCGCCGTGTTCTGGCTGACGATTATTGGCGCCAATTATCCATCCCAATTTCTGGCCTCGATTCTCATTGATACGATGGTGCCGATTTTGCACCAGATTGCCAACACGATTGGACTGCCCTGGTGGTTAAGTGGGCTGCTGATTGATGGCATGTATCTGGCGACGGCCTGGGTGGTGAGCGTGATGCTGCCGCCGATGGCGATTTTCTTCCCGCTGTTTACGCTGCTGGAGGATTTTGGCTATCTGCCGCGGGTGGCCTTTAACCTGGACAATGTGTTTAAGAAGTCCGGGGCGCATGGCAAACAGTCGTTGAGCATGATGATGGGCTTTGGCTGCAATGCGGCGGGCGTGATTGCTACACGGGTGATTGACAGCCCCCGTGAACGGCTGATCGCTATCATCACCAATAATTTTGCGCTGTGCAACGGCCGTTGGCCCACCCAAATCCTCATTGCCAGCCTGTTTGTGGGCGCGTTGGTGCCAGTGTATATCTCCGGGCTGGTCTCCGCGCTGGCGGTGGTGGGTATTGCCGTGTTGGGCGTGCTGCTGACCTTTGTCGTTTCCTGGAGTTTGTCGCGCACGGTACTGCGCGGCGAACTGTCTACCTTTAGCCTGGAACTGCCGCCATATCGCCCGCCGCGCGTACTGCAAACCATTTACACCTCGCTGATTGACCGCACGTTGTATGTGTTGTGGCGGGCGGTGGTGTTTGCCCTGCCCGCCGGAGCCGTCATCTGGCTGATTGGCAATATCACCATTGGCGGCGTGAGCATTGCCGAGTATATGGTCAATTTCCTGAATCCGGCGGGCATTTTGTTTGGCCTGAACGGCGTCATTTTGCTGGCCTACGTGGTGGCCATCCCGGCCAACGAGATTGTGATCCCCACCATCCTGATGCTAACGGCGATGATGTTGGGCGCGGCTGGCGATGTGGGTGCGGGCGCGGGGGTGATGTTTGAACTGGACGAACCGGCGGCCGTCAAGGGTTTACTCACGGCGGGTGGTTGGACGTTACTCACGGCCGTGAACCTGATGCTCTTTTCGCTCATGCACAACCCGTGCAGTACCACCATTTACACCATTTACAAGGAGACGGGCAGTAAGCGGTGGACGGCCGTGTCCGCCCTGCTCCCCCTGGCTTTAGGTTTTACCGTCACCTTCTTCGTCGCCCAAATCTGGCGGCTGGCGGTGATGTGGTTGGGCAGCTAAACAAACCTGACAGGTCTTCAAAGGTCTGTCAGGTTTTGGGGAGGTTGGTTAACCGGCTGTTAACCAAACCTTAGCCGGCTCTTAACCGGCTGTTGATTCGGACTTAACGGGGGAAGGCTACCCTGCTACCTGTATGAAAAGAGAGAAAACAACAGGGGCATTAGCCCGCAGGTTGGTGATGAGTTATGACGGGTTTGTACCAACTACCAGTCACCGGCTACCGGCCACCAACCTCTATTTCCCTGGAGAAACCGATGCATATTTTAGTGACAAATGATGATGGCGTGACGGCGCCGGGGCTGCTGGCTTTAGCCCAGGGTATGCGCCGCTTGGGTAAGGTAAGTATTTTGGCTCCCGACCATGACTGGTCAGGCGGTGGGCACGTGAAAACGTTGAACCGGCCACTGCGTGTGCGCCGGGTGAAACTGGCCGATGGCAGCCCGGCTTTTACCAGCGATGGCGCGCCTTCGGACTGTGTGGCGCTGGCCTTAATGGGGCTGCTGAATGAAAAAATTGATCTGGTCGTTTCCGGCGTGAATACGTCGGCCAATTTGGGGCATGATGTGACGTATTCGGGCACGGTCACGGCCGTGATGGAAGGCATTATCTGGGGCGTGCCCGGCTTGGCGGTGTCGCTGGATGGCCGAGGCATTAGCTCCTGGGAATTAGATTACGATATAGCTGTAGAAGTGGCCTGCCAGGTGGTGCAAACCGTCATGGAGAAAGGGCTGCCTGACCGGACTTTTCTCAATGTGAATGTGCCCAATCTACCCGTGGGTGAACTGCGCGGTGTGCAGATGACGCGCCAGGGGTTGCGGGTGTACCGTGACCGGCTGGATAAACGCCAGGACCCACGTGGTAACGATTATTACTGGATTGGCGGCGACCGTCCTACCGGTGTGCCCAAAGAGGGTACGGATGTGGGAGCGTTAGCGCAGGGTTATGCTTCGGTCACGCCGTTACAGCTAGACCTGACGGCGTATCATGCCCTGGCGGTGCTGGCGGATTGGGAATGGCCGGCGCCGGCGGCGACAAACACCCTGGAAGCCGTACTATCTGAAGAACCGGGCGGCAGCAACGGCCGTGTCCCTTTTGAGCCAGTTCAATTAGAGGTTGTGGCTGCCTGAAGGTACGGGGTGTAAGGAGAGAGCGTCTATGCTCAATATCGTCCAGGAAGAAAACCGGCGGCTGAAAGGGGAGCTTTTGGCGTTACGCCGGGTAATTATGCAGGTGGAGCCGGTGGTGATGTTAGACGGCCGTTTTGAAGAAATGATGACCTCGCCCATTGCCGTCATTGGCGTGGCCCGCCAGATCATTGCCAAAATCCCAGAAACGAAATTGCCTCCAGACGGCCGTGTGCTGTCCCCATAAAAAAACCTCTGGCTCAGCCAGAGGTTTTTTTTCTTCGTCAATTAGATGGTTTACGCTGCCATTGCAGATAAAGGCCGCTGCCAATGAGGGCGAGTCCAAAGACGGCCGTAACCAGCGCCAATACCTGCCATACCATTTGCCACTGCGCGGCCTGCTGCTCCGCGCGGCTGGCGCCAGATTCCGGCAGCAAAATGGTGCCGCTGGCGCCGGGCAGCCGAATCACCGCGTTGGTACCTCTGGTGAGGCAAAAATTGATGTTGGCATGGTTCAGGCTTTCCGGGTACACAGGCACATAGACCGTGCTTTGTGTCGTCGCCGTCCAGCCTGCGGGGGGTAGAACGGTCACTTCCCAGTAACTCTGCCCGGCAGCATACAGGCCAAAATCTCCTTTTGCACCCGAGTAATTGGTGATCACGGTTTTCCGGTCGCTGCTGACAAAGCGGACATCAACGCCCTGAATGGGGTTTTCGCCGGTGACGCCAGTGCCCACGCAACGGCCGTCACCATTCACATCCTCATACACAAAACCCGAAATAGAGCCGCGCTGATCATTAACCTGCTCCGAATCGCCGCCGCCGCCGGGTGGCGGCACATTGGTGGGGGTGGGGCGAGGCGTTTGTGCCCCGGCCACACCAACCACCCACAACCAGACCAACACCGCCAGTAATCCTGCTGTCATCTTTTTTGCCGTCATCATAGCCTCCCGATTGATCAACCGCCGGCCCGTTCACCGCAGCAGGCAGTTCAAATGAAGCAACATTATGCAAAGTGTGACTATTATACAACTTTTTTCGTTTATGTTAAGACCCGGATCGGCACGGCCGTTTCCAAAACAATTGACGCCACCCCGCAGGCACCGCCCCCACCGGGCATTGACAATTTCTTGACACATCTGCTTATTTTCTTGTCACCATTTTAACGGCACGGCCGTTATCCTGTGTAGGGTAATTGGGTAATTGAGAAATCATTTGTATTTATGCAGGCATCTCTCGACTGTCATACCCGCGTAGGTGGGTATCCAAATGCGTGGATTCCTGCCTTCGCAGGAATGACCTGCACAGTAACGATCATTTTTCAGGGAAAAACAGGCGATGAAACGAAAAAAGAACCGACGTAATTACGTGATGCTGATTTTGTTGGGCGTGATCATGGTTATTCTGATTGCGATGGGGCATTTCACGGCCGTGCCCGCCCGCTTCCTCATCGTGTTAGAGACAGTGGACGGTATCTGGTTGGGTGCGCTGGCGTTGTGGTGTTATGCCAACGGCCGGGCCACCGACGCCGAATGGTGGCAGGATGATGAGGCATCGGGTTGGCGGGGGGATTGGTGAATGGGGCTATAATTGTACCCATGACCAAAGTGCTGATTGTAGACGACGAAAATGCCATCCGGCGCTTTTTACGCACAGCCCTGCACGCACACGGCTACGAGATTGTGGAAGCCGCCAGCGGCGAAGAAGCCATTTTGCAGGCAGTCAATACGCAGCCTGACCTGATCATTCTTGATCTGGGCCTGCCGGGCATCAATGGCCTGGAAGTGACCAAACGGCTGCGCGAATGGAGCCAGACCCCCATCCTCATTCTGTCCGTGCAAGACCAGGACGCCGACAAGATCGCCGCGCTGGACGCCGGCGCCGACGATTACCTGACCAAGCCGTTTAGCGTGGGTGAGCTGACGGCGCGGCTGCGGGTGGCCCTACGCCATGCGCAAAAAGTGGAAACCGAGCCGATTTTCGCAACCGGCGATCTGCGGGTTGACCTGGCGGCGCGGCTGGTGACGCGCCGCGGCGAAGAGGTGCAGCTCACCCCCACCGAGTATGATTTGCTGCGCATCCTCATCCAACATGCCGGGCGGGTGCTGACCCACCAACAACTGCTGCGGCAGGTAAGAGGGGTTGGCTACCAGACCGACACCCACATTTTGCGGGTGCATATGAGCAATTTGCGGCGCAAAATTGAAAACGACCCTGCCCACCCCCGCCTGATCCTCACCGAATCGGGCGTGGGCTATCGGCTGGTGATGGATGCGTAGGAATCAGACGTTTAGTGGCACGAAGTTTTCGCCAGCCCTATAAGACTACAACGGATGGAGAAATAAGCGGATAAATTTCAGAGAGGAATCCGTTCATTTCTTTATCCGCTGTAGTCATGGCGAAAAACTAAAGGCATTATCCAACCCCCCAATCTCTCAATCTCCTGATCCCATTTCCACGCCGACCGCCTCGGCTACCGGCAGCCATATCATAAAAACAGCGCCGCCGCCGGGCCGGTTTTGGGCGGTGATACGGCCGTGATGCGCCTCCACAATCCCCTTGCTGATAGCCAATCCCAGCCCGGTGCCGCCCACACCCGGCGGCGCCGCCCGGTAAAACTTCTCAAAAATCCGTTCCCGCTCCGTTTCCGGCAGCCCCGGCCCCCGGTCTTTAATGGCAATCATCACCTCATTGCCCTGAGCCGTCGCCTCAATTTGCACCGGCTCGTCCGGCGGCGCATATTTCAAGGCATTGTCAATCAAATTCACCAACGCCTGCACCATCAGCGAGAAATCGGCCAGCACCAGGGGCAAATCATCGGGAATGGCCAGCTCCAGGAGCCGCCCTTCCAGGCGGTGGGGCATTTGCGCCAGCGCCGCCGCCACCAGTTCCGGCGCTTCCACCGGGTGGCGCATGACCCGCATCGCCCCCGATTCCAGCCGGGTGATGTCCAGCAGATTGCCCACCAGCCGGTTCAGTCGCCGCGCTTCTTCCCAGGCCGTTAAGACCATCTCACGCCGCGCTTCTTCAGACAACAAATCGGCATCGTCGTGCAGGCTGCTTAACGCGCCGGTAATGGTCGCCAACGGGGTACGCAGATCGTGGGAGATGGAGTTCAGCAGCGCGTTTTGCAGCTTTTCGGTCTCTTCCAGCAGCCGGGTTTGCCGCGCCTGTTCGGCCAACTGCGCCCGCTCTAAAGCCAGGGCCACCTGGCTGGCAAACGATTCCAGCAGCCGGCGCTGTTCACCTGTCAGCGGCGGGTCGGCGTCGGTGAAGTAGATGGGCATGACGCCCACCACCTGCCCGGCGGAGGAGAGTGGCAAATAGGTGGCGTGTACGGCCGTCAACGTATCCGTATACCGCCCCGCCGGCTGGTTATGCCGGTACACCCAATCCACCACCGCCATGCTGTCCTTTTCCAGTTGGAAACCAGAGGTAGAGGCCAGCAGCGTCAACCGTTCACCATCACCGGTGGGCAAAAACAGCCCGGCAGCCCGGCCAATGCTCTCCTGAATGTGCTGCACAGCCACCTGGGCAATGTCCGGCGCCTGGTTGACGCTGGCCAATTTCTGGCTGAGGGCGTAGAGCGCGGCCGTTTGCGCGGCGCGGCGGCGGGCGGCCAATTCCTGTTCCCGCGCCCGCGCCGTCAGCGTGCTGATGACCAGGCTAACGGCCAGGAAGGTGATGAAGGTGAGAATGTATTCGGCGTCGGCGACAACAAAGGTGTAATAGGGGGGTACAAAGATCAGGTCAAAGGCAATGACGCCTAACACCGAAGCGAAGATCGCCGGATTGCGCCCCAACTGCACGGCCGTCACAATCACCACCAGCAAATAGAGCATCACCACGTTGGTAGGTTCGATGTACGGCCGTAATGGTAAACCCAGCAGCGTCGCCAGCCCCACCAGGATCGCCGCGCTGCCATACTGCTGCCAGTGAAGGGGGGATGGGGCCGCCAGGGGGCGGGAAACGGCCGTGGCCGGCCCGGCCGTCCCACTGATAACGTACACATCAATCTCCTGGCTCTGCCGCAAAATCTGGTCAATCAACGAGCCGCCCCGCCACTCTGACCAGCGTGAGCGCAGCGGTTTGCCGGCCACAATTTTGGTCACGTTGTGCTGTTGGGCATACGTCACCAGGGTTTCGGCGATTTCACGGCCGTTGATGCGCACCGTCTGCGCCCCCAACTCTTCGGCCAGGCGCAGCGTGCGCGCCACCCGGTCTCGATCCGCTTCCGGCATATGGGTGTGCGCGGCCGTTTCCACGTAAGCGGCAATCCATTCGGCGTTGAGACTTTTGGCCAGACGGCGGGCGGTGCGCACCAGCCGTTCGCTCAGCGGGCTGGGGCTGACGCACACCAGAATCCGTTCCCCGGCCGGCCAGGGGCCGGGAATGGCGTGAACCTGCATATAGGCCCGCATCTGCTCATCCACCCGTTCGGCGGCGCGGCGCAGCGCCATCTCCCGCAGCGCCGCCAGGTTGCCGGGCCGGAAAAATTTGCGCATGGCCCGTTCGGCCTGTTCCGGCATATACACCTTGCCGTTTTCCAGCCGTTGGCGCAGTTCGTCAATGGGCAGGTCAATCAGTTCAATTTCGGTGGCTTCGTCCAGCACGTAATCGGGCACCGTTTCATGCACCACCACGCCCGTAATCTGGGCGACGATGTCGTTCAGGCTTTCCAGATGTTGGATGTTGACGGTGGTGTACACGTCAATACCGGCGTTGACCAGTTCCAGCACATCCTGAAAGCGGCGGGCGTGGCGCGAGCCGGGAGCATTGGTATGCGCCAGTTCGTCTACCAGGGCAATTTGTGGCCGCCGCGCCAGCACGGCGTCCGTATCCATCTCGCTGAGGGTGATGTGGCGGTAACTGACCTGGCGGCGGGGGATGATTTCCAGGTCGGTCAGGAAGGCGTCGGTTTCGGCACGGCCGTGCGTTTCCACATAGCCCACCACCACATCCCGGCCCTCGGCGCGGCGCTGGCGGGCTGCCTCCAACATGGCAAACGTCTTGCCCACGCCCGCGGCGTACCCCAGAAATATCTTCAGCCGGCCACGCTTCGCCTCCGCTTCAGCCTGCTGAACCTGGCTTAACAATTGGTCGGGGTCAGGGCGTTTGTCTGTCATCAGCGGAAACTTAATGTTTTAGCTGCTTAGCTTTATGCCCAGAGTGGCGGCGAATTGACTGTTGTCAATGTATCCATAACGTTTACCTTGGTGTCCGATAAAATGGATTGCGTAAGGCAGCAGCAATGGGTAATCAGGTGAGGTTTGGCTGATAATGCGTAGTTCATACCTGTCCTCGCCAACACGAGAAATGCAAGCCAGATCACCGGGGCGGCATAACTGGCTATTCCGCAGTTTCCCCGTCCCCAGGCGGAAATCAAGGTTGTTTTCGGCCTCGAACGTGACTCGGCAGGCGGTATCGGTAATGCCCAGGTCAATGTAATGCAAAGTGACTAAGGCGGATAACGTCCCCTTAATAAGGCGTTGGTTCCTGATGGTTAACGGGGGGAAGAAGTCGTAACTGTCTTTGCTCAACCAGAAGTACTGGCTTCCCAGCGCGGCTTTTGCTCCGGGAGCAGCCTGAATCCGCGCGGTATCCGCATGGCCTAAAATGAGGATGAGCGTGACGGTTTCGCTTTCGTCTAAAACAACCTGCCCAGGCGTTTCGTCATAAAGCAGTTGCCAGCCTGGATTAGCAGGGTCATTACCTGTCAATTGGTATCGCGCCCAATTTTGCTTGTTCATCTGCTCAATAAGCTGGGGCCAGCTAAAGTTACCTTGCCGTAGAACGGGATCAGCTAACCAGACGGCGGCTTCCACATTCTGTGCCATTCCCGGGCCGGTAAAGTTCCCTGATGTCACGATGAGCTGCTCCCCTTGTGATGTGGCCGCGCCATAACATTTTGCGTGCAGCAGTCGTTTGCGGTTGATGATGTGGATTTCCGCGCCACAATCCAATAAGGCGTCCACCACTTGTTTGCTGGTTAGTCGCTGGGAAGTGCTGCCCCCCAGATAGGCCACCAGACGCCCGCCTTGCTCTGTATGTTCTCGGAACGTGCGATAGAAACGCGCACCCCCATTGAAATTGGCAAAGCCGGAGATGATGTAAAAAGTCCCATCCCCTGGTTGGTGGTTGCGTACCCAGGTTTTTTCCAGCATGTGGCGCAAACCGGTACTCTGCCCGGTAGCATAGATGTTGGGGTGTAAAGTAAATTCAATCATAGCCGTCTCAGAATCAATAACGTTTCCATTTGCACAGCATTAGCCTGATGGATACTGTATCGCTGATACGTTTGCAGGGGGATACTTTCCTGATGGGCAAATCCTGAATGAACGGCAATGATTTTTAGCCAGGCTGGCGTGTCAATATCGAATCGGGTACGGCCTAACATGGTGTGATTGTGACCCACCACGAGAGCAAAAGGTGCGTCTAGCTGGAGAAGGGTGTGCATATTTTGAAACATGGCTTGCATATGGCTGAAATAGCGGTACATCAGGTAAGGAACAGCCTGGCGGCGAAAACCATCGTCTGGCAGCAGGGCGCTTTCCAATTGTCGGCAAAAAGCATGAACCTGTTCAGGAAGGGCATGTTGATTTTGATGTAGCGCGTAGGCCCACGCTTGTTTTTCTGCTTTGATGAATTCGCGGCTGCCGGTTAAGCTGGCTTCTAACGATTTAATCTGCTGTGGTGTGCTGAGGTTTAACCAGACCAGGCTGAGACGTTGAGTATCTATATAAGGGAGTGCCGTGGCATAAGGCGGGCTGGTGATAGCGGCTTCATAGGGAGGGGGGTAGGGCCAATCTTGGGCTGTGACGAGACGAATATCTCCCAGATAGGCGCGGTTTTGGTTGGTTGATTGTGGTGGAATGATGCGTTGGGCGGCTTCCAGATTGTCTAAAAAGTAACTAGCTTTTTCCCGAAAGGCGGTTAATAGTGGTTTTTCCGGCAAGGGGGTGCGTCGTTGTCTGATGCGCAAATCGGCCGGTTCTTGTTGGGAGTAGTCACGCAGCAGGTCACTGAAAATGGCGAGCAGGATGTGGCGGGTTGCTTCGGGCAGGTTGGCGCTGTAATGGCGGACAAATTCTATTTGCTTCAAAACGGCGTCATCGAACCAGCGATGTAAATAAGCCGAACGGGGGGAACCGTCCATGTTTAATTCAAACCGGGCAATTTGCGCCGGATAGTCGTCAAGCAAGCTGTTTAATGCTTTGCGGATTGTAGAAGCCGGTATAGCCTGGGCCTGTAATTTTGCATTGGAAATAAAGACGGCCAGGGGGTTCACATCTACGCCAACAGCGTTGAACTGCCCATGTCCGGCTTCTACCAGGGTTGTGCCGCTGCCGCAAAATGGGTCCAGGATAGTCTGCCCAGGTTGAATACCCAACAGATTGGCAATGCCGCGCACGATTTGTGGATTGAATTTACCTTTGTACTCATGCAACCCATGAACAGAGTAACGAGTGGTCTGTTTGCGTTGGGCGCCGGTTTTTATGCAGGAGTGTTCGAGCTTGTATTGCAGCGTGTCGTAAAGCTGGCCATCGAAGGTGAATTTTTGGAAGTAGACAAGCCGCTTGAGTTCGTCAAGATGAGGCGCGCCGCTAATTTGGAGGCCACTTTTGCCCGGCTGCACGGCCGTGACCCCGCTCAAGGAGGTCGCTTCCCGTTGCGCCATCTCTTTCTCATACGGGAAATAACGATAGTCGTGCCAGTATAAAAAAGAAGACATGGCGGGTTTATGGCTTTTGAAAAATAAGGATTTGTTCTGTTTTGATGTTGGCGTGGGAAAGGTTAAACGACTTGCGGGAGGCGGCGATCTGGCGTGACAGGTTGGTTATCGTGAGCAGACCACACTGTCTGGCAACGGCCGTGACCAATGACGCATTATCTACAATCTGACCATGAATTTTAGACCGACCAATGACGATGCAGATATAACCGCCAGGGACGACGACCTGGTGCAAAAGCTGTAAAACGTGCTTCATTTGTACTTGAAAATCTTCAATGGTGGGTGGGTTCTTGCGAAAATAATGGGCCCGCGCCCCTATCTCCTGTACTTTTACCGCCAGTGGGTCACGGTCAAGCCAAAACATGCGGTACTTATGGTAGAGCCAATACTCATAGGCGTTGGGATAGGGTGGTGATGTAATCACGCAGCCGACAGGTCTGGTAATATCTGCTGGCTCAGTTAGCATGATGTTTTTCTCGATGACCTGACATTCCGTTGACAGTGGGCGGTAGGTCTGTTTGGCGGCCCACAATTGCTGCACGGCCGTAGCAAATTGCTGAAACACGTCACCGGATTGTACTTTTTTCTTGATGGCAGCATAGCGGGTATCACTTTCCTGGTTAGAGACGCGCACCAAAATGCTGGATAGCGCCAATTGCATCGCTTCCCGTATATAAAGATCGTTTACCTGGCCTATGGCATGGCGCAAATTAGCAATTTCCTGTTGGACAGGTGAAGCAAACCAATGATCTAAATTGGGAATGGGAGGTATAGCCGCGATTTTATGTGGCTGCCTGGCTTGTTCAACACACCAGGCTGCTTCATTCAAGAACATATCTGGTAAAGGTTGTGTCTTTACCCGGCTTATCAGGCAAGCAATTGGATTTAGGTCAACGCCGATGGCCGCATGCCCAGTCAGTTGCGCTTCAACCAGGGTGCTGCCACTACCGCAAAACGGGTCAAGGATAGCCATGCCAGCAGGAATATCCAGAAGAGAAATCAACGTGCGGGGAATTTCGGCAATGAACCGGGCCGGGTATGGGTGGATGGCATGAATACCATTTGATTTGTTGGAGTCGGGAAAGTCCCAATTTACGGTATGCAGTTTAGCGATGGCCGTATTCTCTTGTGTGTACATGACCATAGTTTCGGATCATTCAAGTAAAAGTGCAAACGGCGGCAGAGACATATACTGCTCAATACGGTACCCGTAGTTTACCGGGACGCCAGATTGTCTAAAGCCAGATTCAACTTTAGGACGTTGACGCACGGTTCGCCTAGCAGACCCAGGAAACGGCCGTCTGTATTTGCCTCTATCAATTTAATCACTTCGGTTATGGCCAGGCCGCGCGCCTGGGCCACCCGGTTGGCCTGGTACTGTGCGGCGGCCACGCTGATGTGTGGGTCCAGCCCGCTGCCGGAAGCCGTCACCAGGTCTACGGGGATGGGCAGCGGGTTGCCAGGGTCGGCTGCCTTCAAAACAGCGATACGCGCCTGAGCCTGGTCTAGCAGCGCCGGATTGCTGGGAGCTAGATTGGACCCACTGCTGGCGGCGGCGTTGTAGGCATAGGGGATGGTGGCCGACGGCCGTGACCAAAAATAGGCCGGGTCGCTAAAGGGCTGGCCGATCAATTCCGAGCCAATGATCATGCCCTCGTGTTCGATCAGGCTGCCGTTGGCCTGGTGCGGAAAGGTGGTCTGGGCCACGGCCGTGACCAGCAGCGGGTAAACCACCCCTGTCAACAGCGTAAACAAGACAAATAAGACCAATGCCGGGCGGACTACCGCCCACCAACGATTATGCGCGTTCATAAATTTTCCTTCTCAGACCTTACCTGCCAGAAAAGCAGCAGGCCATTTGTCGCCAGTACCAGCAAAGACAGCCAACCCCGATAAGTCAGGCTAGACAGGTGCAGCGAATGTAAAAAAACCAAGACCAACACGAAGCCAATAATCAAAAAGATTTCCCGATTCTGCCGTAACCTTTTCATCACAGCTTCTCCCGAAAATTCGTAACACGCCATGTGTCATTCCGAAGCCGTCTGCGGCGAGGAATCCCCTCGGTCAGCGCCAAAGATTCCTCGCTCCGAAGACTTCGCTCGGAATGACAGTTCAGGACACGCCACGCTCGAATAAGGAGACGATCTTTGCTCTACTCTCACGTCAGCCCCAATGCTACCAACAGCAGGTCAATCAGCTTGATGCCCACAAAGGGCACGAGCAGGCCGCCCAGCCCGTAAATGAGCAAGTTGTCGCGCAGCAGTTGGGCGGCGGGCACGGGCCGGTAGGGTACGCCGCGCAGCGCCAGTGGCACCAGCGCCATGATGATCAGCGCGTTGAAGATAACGGCCGACAAAATGGCGCTCTGCGGCGTGGCTAACTGCATAAAGTTCAGCACATTCAGCGCCGGATAGGTGGCGGCAAAGGCGGCGGGGATGATGGCGAAATACTTGGCTACGTCGTTGGCAATGCTAAAGGTGGTCAACGAGCCACGTGTCATCAACAACTGCTTGCCAATTTCCACAATCTCAATCAGCTTGGTGGGGTCGCTGTCCAGGTCTACCATATTGGCTGCTTCGCGGGCGGGTTGGGTACCGCTGTTCATGGCCACGGCCACATCTGCCTGCGCCAGCGCGGGCGCGTCATTGGTGCCGTCGCCGGTCATGGCGACCAGATAGCCTTTGCTCTGCTGCTCGCGGATGAGTTTGAGCTTGGCCTCCGGCGTGGCCTCGGCCAGAAAATCATCTACCCCGGCTTCGACGGCAATGGCGGCGGCCGTCAGCGGATTGTCGCCGGTGATCATGACCGTTTTGATGCCCATTTGCCGCAGTTGGCCGAAGCGTTCGCGGATGCCGGGTTTGACCACGTCTTTCAGATGCACCACGCCGATGGCCCGGCCATTGTGGGCGACTGCCAGGGGTGTGCCGCCGGTGCGGGCAATCTGGGCTACGGCCGTTTCCATTTCCCCCGGTATCGTGTGTCCCTGCGCCTGCACGTAGGCGGCAATGGTGTCTGGCGCACCCTTACGAATGGCCTCGCCGTTGAGATTGATGCCACTCATGCGCGTCTGGGCGGAAAAGGGGATGAATTCGGCGGCAGCGGCACGGCCGTTGGCCTGCACGCCAAACTTCTTTTCCGCCAGAGCGACAATACTGCGTCCCTCCGGCGTCTCATCGGCCAGCGAGGCTAATTGCGTCAGTTCTGCCAGTTGTTTGGGTGGTGTGCCATTGACCGGGATGAAGGCCACCGCCTGCCGGTTGCCCAGGGTGATGGTGCCGGTCTTGTCCAGCAGCAGCACGTCTACATCCCCGGCTGCTTCCACCGCCCGACCCGACATTGCCAGCACGTTGCGCTGAATCAGCCGGTCCATCCCGGCAATGCCGATGGCGTTGAGCAGGCCGCCAATGGTAGTGGGGATCAGGCAGACGAGAAGGGCTACCAGCGCCGTTACCGTCACCGCCTGCCCCTGCCCGGCAGCCTGGGCGCTGTAGAGCGAAAAGGGCAGCAGCGTGGCCGTGACCACCAGGAAGATGATGGTGAACCCGGCCAGCAGGATAGTCAGGGCGATTTCGTTGGGCGTTTTTTGCCGTTTGGCCCCTTCCACCAGGCTGATCATGCGATCCAGGAACCCCTCGCCGGGATTGCTGGTGATTTGCACCAGCAGCCAGTCGGAAATGAGGCGGGTGCCGCCGGTAACGGCGCTGCGGTCGCCACCCGATTCACGTACCACCGGGGCGCTTTCGCCGGTGACGGCGCTTTCGTCTACGGCGGCAATGCCTTCGATGATTTCGCCGTCGGCGGGAATCACGTCGCCCGCCTCCAACAGCACCACGTCCCCCTGACGCAGGTCGGTGGACGGGATGGTGTCGTAGGCCGACGGGTCGTACACGGCCGTGCGTACCGGTTGGCGCAATTTTTTGGCGGGCGTCTCGGTGCGGGTGCGGCGCAGGGCGTCGGCCTGGGCTTTACCCCGCCCTTCGGCCAGTGCTTCGGCAAAGTTGGCAAACAGCACTGTGAACCAGAGCCAGGCGGCAATGGCGCCGATGAAGGCGGGTGGGTCGTTTTCTAACGGCCGTCCCACCACCGCCAGCAGCCACAACACCGTCAGCAGGATGCTGCTGATTTCCACGATAAACATGACCGGGTTGCGCAGCAGGTGGCGCGGATTCAGCTTGATCACCGCATCGCGCAGCGCCCGGCGGTACAGTTCTTTTTGGGGGGTGGTTCTTGTCTTTTTGCTCATAATAGCTTTCTGGCTGCGGCCGGTCTCCAGACCGTGCCGCGCTGCCTGGCACGGTCTGGAGACCGGCCAGAGCGTTGTCTTTTTGCTCATAATAACAACTGCTCCACAATTGGCCCCAGCGCCAGGGCGGGCAGGAAACTCAATGCGCCGACGACGATGATGATGACGATCAACCAGACGACAAAGAGGGGGGTGTGGGTTGGCAACGTGCCCGCGCCGGTCGGGATTTTTTGTTTGGCGGCCAATGAGCCGGCGATGGCCAGGATGGGCAGGATGAGCCAGTAGCGGGCGATCACCATCGCCAGCGCGCCGCTGTAGGCGTAAAAGGGGTGGCTGCCGTTGATCCCGGCGAAGGCGCTGCCGTTGTTGTTGCCCATGGAGGAGAAGGCGTACAAAATCTGGCTGAAACCGTGCGGGCCGGGATTGGTGGCGCCACTTTGCCCGGCGGGCAGGCTGACGGCTACGGCCGTGAGCAGCAGCACCACCAGCGGCGGAATCAAAATCACCAGCGTCGCCATTTTCATCTCAAACGTTTCAATCTTTTTGCCCAGGTATTCCGGGGTGCGCCCCACCATCAGCCCGGCCACAAAAACGGCGGCGATGGCAAAGGCCAGCAGCCCATACAACCCGGACCCCACGCCGCCAAAGATGACTTCGCCCAACTGCATCAGCAGCAGCGGCGCCAGCCCGCCCAGCGGCGTGTAAGAGTCGTGCATGGAATTGACGGAACCGTTGGAAGCAGCGGTGGTGGCGGTGGCCCACAGCGCCGAATTGGCAATGCCAAAGCGGGCCTCTTTACCTTCCATGTTGCCGCCGGATTGGGCGGCACTGGCGGTCTGGTCAATGCCCAATGCTGCCAGGCGAGGATTACCGGATTGTTCGGCCCATACGGCCGTACCTAGAAAGCCAACAAACACGATGAGCATAACGGCCAGCAGCGCCACCCCCTGCCGCCGGTCTCCCACCATCTCGCCAAAGGTAGCGCACAGCGCCGCCGGGATGAGCAGGATGGCCAGCAGTTCCAGGAAGTTGGACAGGGGGGTGGGGTTTTCAAAGGGGTGGGCAGAATTGACGTTGAAGAAACCACCGCCATTGGTGCCCAATTGTTTGATGGCAATTTGTGAAGCCGCCGGGCCGAGGGCGATGGTCTGGACGGAGACGGCCTGGCCGTCGGTATTGGTGGTGGAGTCGCGCAGCACGGCCGTTTGCTCTGGCAAAAAGGTCTGCACCACCCCCTGCGATACCAGCAGCAGCGCCAGCAGCAAAGCCAGCGGCAGCAAGATGTAAAGCACAGTGCGGGTCAGGTCTACCCAGAAATTGCCGATCTCGTTAGCGCGCTGGCGGGCCAGGCCACGAATGAGCGCCACCAGCACGGCCATGCCGGTGGCGGCGGAGAGGAAGTTTTGTACGCTCAACCCCATCATCTGGGTGAGATAGCTCATGGTGGTTTCGCCGCCGTAGAACTGCCAGTTGGTGTTGGAGGCGAAGGAGACGGCCGTGTTAAAAGCGAGCGGGGTGGGTACGGCCGTGAATCCCTGGGGGTTGAGCGGCAGCCAGCCCTGTAGCCGTTGCAGCAGAAAAACTACCAGCAGCCCCAGACCGTTGAAAACCAGCAGCGCCATCGCATAAGCCCGCCAGCCCATCTCTGCTTCCGGGTTGACCCCGGCTAGGCGATAGAAACCGTTTTCTAACGGCCGTAACCAACGCCCCAGCCAGACCCTTTCCCCCTGATACAAGCGGGCCATGTACAGGCCCAGGGGCCAGGCGAGCAACAGCAGCGCCGCCAGATACAACATGATTTGCAGCCAACCTATCATCTTCTATACCTCAGAACCATTCCGGCTTCAGCAGCGCCGCCAGTAGATACAGCAGCAGACTGAGCGCGAGTACGGCCGTGAACACATACAATACCGTCATGGAAACATCTCCGTTTGAGCGTGATGCGTGATGCGTGATGCGTGAAAGGTCACGTATTAGGCATCACAGTTTCCTAAACTGTACTGCGTGTAAGGTTAAGGCGGGGTACAGACTGGCGTCAGCAGTGTATAGAAAGTATCAAGATGGCAAGACTAATACCTGACCAGGTTGAATTTGAGGAGTTCGCACGCCCACATGCGAACGAGCAGCACGTGGGCGTGCTGCTCTCCTCATCCCACAATATTATTTTGTTGAAGCACTAATGGTTGGTTATATCGCCTGGTGTGGGCTGCCCCATAAAACAAAGGCGTGGTGGGTTTTGACCCACCACGCCTTTGCCTGAGTTTAAGTCTGGTTTATTTCTTGTTTGATACATTGTCCAGGTGGATGAAAGGCTCATCCGGCTATGCAAAAGTCTGGATGGCGGCTATCGTAGCATAAGAATGGGAGTGGGTGGAAGGGGGGTACGAACATGCACCAGCTTATTAAACTGATCGAGCAGGCAAGACTGCGTCATATCAAGAATTATATCCAATTTCTTCGATCATCTTTTTGAGTTCTGATATTACAACCTGTTGCCAATGTAAAATTTCGTCAGTAGATAGTTCATCTTTATCTCCCCATAGCAATCGAACGCTCTGTTTTATAGTAACTCTATCTTTATGCTTAATTTCAGAAAGGGCTTCTTCAAATGTTTTATCTGGCCCCTTGACCATAGCGAAAACTAATTGGAAATCTGGCTTTCTATTAATTGCGCCATGATTAAGCCAATCACGACGGTCGAGCAAAGATTGTATTGCAGGATATCGTTTGCGATATTTTTCCAACTCTTTTTTTGCTTCATTTCTACCACCTAATTTTGCTTCAAGTAAAGTCTGACAGTGATAGTATGTGCAACCTGCTGCAATAAGAAAATAAGTGGCGCTAATCACAAGCGAGTCAGTATCTGATGGATAGTCCACCATTGGCTTTGGCAGTAGTGTTTCGAATTCATCTTTCCACCTTTGACTTTCGGTTAACCAACGATTTACAGAATGCTTTAAAGCATTCTTTTCTGATTCTGAGAAAGTTCTTGGAGCCATAGATTCTTTCCTCATGTTGTGATCGAGATAAGAGACTCTCCAACCCATCTGACAACGTGTGAGCTTGCTAAACAACTTCAAATGGTTCTATAGGGGTGATGATTCCGGTAGATGTGATTTTGCGTCGAACATCAAACTGTTCAAAGCATTCAACGACATTCAGGTTTTCCAAATTATCAAAGTTCATTCGCTGCCACAAATCTTGCTTAACTCGAACACTATACAGATATTCATCCTCGACATGTGCTGTCTGTTTACTAACTCTTTGAGAAAATCCAGAAAATACAACTTCTGATACCGAAGGCAAATGGGCAAATACCTCGCCGATAAATCTAAAACCAATCGCATGTATATGACTCAGGTAATTTAATCTTTGTTGTCTTTGTGAAATGTCCTTTATTGTCAGAGACAATTGGCTTTTATTCGTTTTGGCTTCTTGAAAAGGTAAATCTTCAATTTCTGGTAAATCTACATCAAGCATAACTCTACGGCCTTCATCAATAATATCAAATGATACTAACGTTTCACGGGGCCATTCAATGGAACTTAATGCACTCGATAGAACCGTACTCATTACTTCTGGATTTGTTCTTAGGGCCTTTTCAGCTTCCTCCCAATCTTTCAACTCTTTTTCATAAGCGAGTTGCATTGCTTCGTTCTCTTTTTCTATCTTCTCACGAGATTTGTTAAAAAGTTTTGCTACTATCCCTTCTTTCTTGAGTTTAGGAAGTTCAGGTTGGGGATTAATAACAATTTCTCTGTTTGGAGCAGGAGTGCCCAGGTGCAAATGAGTTAAAGCTGCAATCTCGGCATTATAATTTGCAGCCTGTATATCTAGCCATTCAATTATAATTTCTCGATTCTGTTTCTTTGCTTCTTGTACAAGTATCTCAGGAAGCGGTTTGCCTTTCTTATCAACACAAATAACAGAACCATCATCCTGTAACTTAAATTCCACAGCCATCTCTGTTTGTGTTTTTTGCTTATGAACCTTTGTTTGTTGAGGTTTTGTTTTTGGTTTTGACCTTGATTTACCGGCAACCTTATAACGATATGATATGCCTGTGCCAGGTATATTTATATTATGGTGAACCCCACGCTTACCAAAATTGAATCCTCCAGCACCAATGCTGCTTGGGCCTCGTTTTCCAACATGCATTTTCACGCCAGGCGCAATCTTTATAGATCTTCTAAATCTGAATCCCATGGTTTTCCCCTTTGGCAGTCTTTAAGCCATCTATAAAATTTGATCGACCTTATAATACACCAATTCTAAAGATATTGGGATAATGTTTTGGGGCTTTGGTGCAAAATTTTCCCGGTGTAGCGTGGTTTGAACACCGGCCACAGTAAATAGAATGGGATTGGGTAGTAGGGGGGTACGGCCGTATAATTCTCCCATTCACATTGCCCATTTGTGGGGTACAGTTTGAATTTTAAGCACAGAGGAAGAACCATGTTTGACGTATTGATTCGTGGTGGCGAGGTGATTAACGGCCGTAACCACCCCCGCTATTTGGCTGATATAGGTATACAAGGGGATCGGGTGACGGCCGTAGGCAATTTGCAAGACGCCACTGCCGCCCAGGTGTTGGACACCACCGGCCATTTCGTCGCCCCCGGTTTCATTGACGCGCATACCCATTCCGACGGCTGGCTGCGTAAAGAACCGCACCAGCTTGCCAAAACCAGCCAGGGCTTCACCACCGAATTCCTGATGCTGGACGGCATCTCCTACGCCCCCGTCAACGCCGTCACCTGGCGCGAATGGATACAGTACCTGCGCCCGCTCAATGGCCTGCAACTGAGCGACTACACCGGCTGGCAAAGCATTGGCGACTTCATGGGGGAATTGCACGGCCGTACCGCCCAAAACACAGCCACCTTCATCCCCTACGCCAACGTGCGCACCCTGGCCTGCGGCTTCGGCCAGCGATTCCCCGACGACTTCCAACAGTACGAAATCAAACGGCTCATCCAGCAAGGCATGGAAGATGGCGCACTGGGCCTTTCCACCGGGCTGGATTACGTGGACGAATGTTTTGCCACCACCGCCGAACTCATTGAAGCCTGCCGCATGATGGCTCCCGGCGGCGTTTACGTCACCCACGTCCGCTACAACCTGGGCACCCTCGCCGGGGTGCAAGAAGCCGTGCAGATTGGGCGGCAGGCGGGCGTGCCCGTGCATATCTCCCACCTCAAAGCCAACGACCCCGCCGAAGCCGAAGCCATCCTCCATTACATTGACACCGTCGCCGTCAACGAAGTGGAATTCTCCTTTGATGTGTACCCGTACCTGCCCAGCTCCACCATGCTCCAATACCTGCTGCCCCATGAGATATTCCAGCATGGCCCCCTGGCCGCCCTGCCCAAACTGACCGACCCCGGCCTGCGCGCCCGCTTCGGCCGTGCCCTGCAAGACACCCCCCTGGACAAAGTACGCATCGCCTGGGTCGCCAGCCGCGCCAACGCCTATTGGCAGGGCCACACCCTGGCCGAGTACGTGGCCGCCGCCCAACGCCCGCCCGCCGACGCGCTCTGTGACCTGCTTATCAGCGAGGGCATGGCCGTGCTGCTGGTGTTCCACCTGGGGGATGATGAACGAGTCGCCCCTTTTCTGGCGCACGGCCGTTACCTGATGGGCAGCGACGGCATCTACTTCCCCGACGGGCACATCCATCCCCGACAATATGGCTCTGCCGCCCGGCTGCTCGGTTGGGGGGTGCGGGAAAAGGGGTTGTTTTCGTGGGAAACGGCCGTCCACAAGATGACCGGTTTCCCCGCCGCCCAATTTGGCCTCACCAACCGGGGTGTCATCGCCGAAAACCAGTTCGCCGACCTGGTCATCTTCGACCCCCAAACCATTGCCGACAAAGCGACTTACGACCAACCCTATGAACTGGCGGTGGGTGTGCGAGCGGTGTTAGTAAACGGCCGTGTCATCCTGCAAAACGGCCAACCCACACCAGAAACGCCGGGACGTTTTTTGCGAGGAAGTGATTGAGCAATTGCCGATCAACTCTTCCGCGTCTGAAACAGTCATTTGTCATTCCGAGCGGAGTCTTCGGAGCGAGGAATCTTTCATCTCCGCCAGGTAGCATCTTAATAAATAGGGGTGAGAGGAGTGCGCATCCTCAGATGCGCATCTGAGGATGCGCACTTCGCCACGAGATATTGAGAAGATACTCCGCCTGCGCGAAAGATTCCTCCCTTCGACAAGCTCAGAGCAGGCTGTCGCAGACTTCTCGGAATGACATCTTGTAACCACCACGTAACATTTTTCGGCTAAAACAGAGGCCGTATGGTACAGAACCAACGCTTAACCCAATTTGGCGACATTTTAGTGGTAGATGATGAGGCTTCGGTGGTCGAAGTGGTCAGCCTCTATTTACAGCGCGAAGGATTCACAGTGCGGGTGGCCCGCGACGGCCGTGCCGCCATCAACACCATCCGCGAACAGCTACCCGCTCTCGTCGTCCTGGACGTGATGCTGCCGGAGATTGACGGCATGGAAATTATGCGCCGCCTGCGCGCCGATCCCACATCCAACGTGCCCGTCATCCTGCTCACCGCCCGCCAGCAAGAGATAGACCGCATCTACGGCCTGGAACTGGGCGCGGATGATTACGTGACCAAACCTTTCTCCCCGGCGGAACTGGTATCCAGAGTCAAGGCGGTGCTGCGGCGCACCCATGGGCAAACGGGGCCGGAAGCGGGGGAACGGCCGTATCACTTTCCCCAACTTTCCATTGACCCCAAAACCCGCCTCGTCACCGTGCGCGGTGAAACGGTGGAACTCACCGCCACCGAATTCAACCTGCTCTACTTCATGGCCGCCCACCCCCGCCAGGTCTTCAAACGCGACCAGTTGCTAGAGCGCGTCTGGGGCTTCTCCGAATATGTAGACCCCAGCACCGTCACCGTTCACATCCGCCGCCTGCGCGAAAAAATAGAAGCCGACCCCAGCAACCCCACCTGGCTGCTGACGGTGTGGGGGGTGGGGTATAAATTTGACTCTGGAGAATGACGAGTGATGCGTGAGGTCTCACTCGTCACGCATCACTCGTCACGTTTTCACCATATGATCACTCCCCTCTCCCCCTCCCCCTCCTACCTCGGCCGTTTCAGCCGCGCCCCCTGGCGATTGTTTGTGGTGGGCATTGTGGCCGCGTTGGTGGTGGCTGTGCTGCTGATGCGCCTGTGGATGCAGGCGCCGCTGCAAGACATCACCCTGCTGGTGGTGTGGTTGTCGGCGACGTCACTGCTGTCGCTGGTGGTGGGTTATGGGCTGTACCGGCGCGGGCTGGCCCGTTCCCCTTCCCTCAGTCTGACCCTGCTGATGACTTACGCCTGGGCCGCCTTTGTCATTCTGTTTAACGTGTGGGTGATGTCCCGGCAGATGTTTTTCAACAGCGAACACGACCTGATTTTAAGCGGCGTACTGCTGCTCTTTGCGGCCATCATTGCCATGACCTTTGGCGTCTTCGTCGCCGCCAGCGTCACCGATGGCCTGAACCAGTTGGCGGCCTCGGCGCAGGCAATTGCCGCCGGCGATTTAGAGGCGCGGGTGCAGATTCACGGCCGTGACGAAGTAGCCCAACTCGCCCATGCCTTCAACGACATGGCCGCCCAATTACAGCGCGCCGAAAAAGAGCGCGCCGAAGTGGAAAAGATGCGCCGTGATCTGGTCGCCTGGGCCTCCCACGATTTGCGCACCCCGCTGACCAGCATCCGCGCCATGATCGAAGCCCTGCACGATGGCGTGGTCAGCGACCCGGAAACCACCCAACGCTACTACCGCACCATGCGCGGCGACATCATTGCCCTCAATGGCCTGATTGATGACCTGTTTGAACTGGCGCAAATGGACGCCGGTGGGCTGGCGTTGGCCAAGTCCCCCCACTCGTTAAGCGACCTCATCTCCGACACTTTAGAGAGCTTCCAGGTATTGGCCGAGCAGCGGGGCATTGTCCTGCACGGCCGTGTCGCCGCCGACGTAGACCCCGTACCCATGAACGCCCCCAAAATTGGCCGGGTGCTAACCAACCTGATCGGCAATGCCCTGCGATACACACCGGCAAATGGGGAAGTGCAGGTCACGGCCGTGCGCGCCGCCGACCGTGTGCGCGTCACCGTGCAAGACAGCGGCCCCGGTTTTAACACTGACGATTTGCCGCGTGTATTTGAGCAATTTTACCGGGGTGAACAGGCGCGCAGCCGCAAAACCGGCGGCGCCGGCCTGGGTTTAGCCATTGCGCGGGGCATTGTGGAGGGGCACAACGGCCGTATCTGGGCGGACAATGCGCCCGGCGGCGGGGCTGTGGTGGGTTTTGAGTTGCCGGTGGGAGATTAGAGATTGGAGATTGACCAATCTCGGCATGATTCAACCATTTAGTATTCATATTAACAA
>JAHBVI010000259.1 GCA_019637635.1 Anaerolineae bacterium | reverse complement strand
TTGCCTGAGCAAAAGCGACCTCGATCCCCTTTTCTCCACGTAGGACTGCATTCATGGTCTCATCAAGAATGTCGTAAGCAGGATTGGGGACAAATGGCCTGCTATTATCGAGAGCGTAACGCATTGCTTCTTCCAATTCGGGTTGGACGTTTTGCCAAAATTTGTTTGTTTCAGCAACTGAGATACGCGCAGATAATGTAGCCTTGTTGGTCAAGATGCCCTGGTAAGAAAGAAAATTCATCCACTTCCAGGCAGCGTCGGGGTTACGGGTGGCCGCACTCATTACAAAACCATCAACACCTAACAGTGTAACAGGTTGGCCGTTATGATTGGTGGGGGCAACAGGATAGATGGCGACACCTATATTCTGGTTCTGGCTGTAAATATCAAATGTACGGTACGACCCAGGCCACATAGCAGCTTTTCTTTCCTCAATTAAAGTTACGTCGGCAAATGCTTGGGCAGCTTGATCAACAAGGAAGAGGGTTTCATATTGGTGTGCTACGGCCGTTACGTCGCTGTCCTCAAAACGAATGGTCGGCGGGTCGGTTCTGACATCAATTAATGGGTTGGCTAATTGCGCTTCAAAAAGTGATGTCCAGTTCAATAATGGCTTTACAAATCCCCATTGCATAACCACATCTCTATCATGAATCGTCAGCGCATTCGCGGTTGCCCGGAAATCGTTCCAAGTCCAGCTAGATTGGGGATAAGCCAGATTCGCAGCGTCGAATATATCTTTGTTGTAATAGATGAGACTAAAGTTGATCAAAATGGGTAGGGTATAGATACGGCCGTTTGTTTCTTGCAATGTGTTTGGATAGAAATCGTCTGAATTAAAACCAGGATCGGTGTTCATGAAGGGCGTGAGATCGCGAATGAATTGTTCTTGCTTATAAGGGGGAGCATAGCGATTGCTGAAGACATCGCTAGACTCTGCCATAAGCCTGCCAATTGTAATAGAATCGCCATTAGCAAAAGAATCGCCTAAAACTTCGGTGCTTGAAATTAATGTGATCTTGATACCAGGATTTTCATCCTCAAATGCCGCAATTAGCGAGCTATAAACGGGCAATTCATGGTCTTCAACAGCAAACCGGATAATTATTGTTTCCTGGGCAATATCAGTGATGGAACGAGATGGGGTTGTTGGCGAAATAACGACCGTGTCCAAACCCTCACCATCACCAGGATGTACTGGCGCAACGGCCGTTTGCCACCACACCACCGCCCCCACCACCAATACCAGCACACCCAATACCGCTATCTGTTGTATAGACAAACGAATGTTCCGCATGATCATTCCCCTTCGCATCTGCCGCCCCAATGCCTGCTGCATGGCGCGGCGCTCGGTGGGCGTGAGCCGGGCCGGGACCGGTGTGGTTTGCAGCCCGGCCAGCCAGCCCGCTTCCGTTTCCAGGCGTTGGCGGCAGGTATTACAGGCGGTCACATGGGCTTTGAATGCGGCCATTTCCCAGGATGGTAAACGGCCGCCGGCCGGTAAATGGCCGTCCCGCAGCCGTTCCACGCGGGCATCCACATCGGCGCAGGTAAACGGCCGTTGTCGCCGCCGCCAAAACTGCCCTAACATGATTCCCGCCTCCATAAATCGGGCAGGCCCGCCTCCGCCATCTGCTGCATCTGCCGCAACCGCTGGCGTCCCTGGCTCAACCGTTCATACACCGTACCCTTGGTCACGCCCAACGCCGCCGCAATCTCATCGCCGGACAGGCCATACCGGTAATACAGCAAAATCGGCAGCCGCAGCCGGTCATCCAACCGGTTCACCAACTGCCACAACGCCTGCCGCTGCATCTGTTGGTCCACAATCGCCGCCGGGTCGGCCCCCTGTTTTCCGGCGCGGAACAGACGGGACGACAGACCCTCCATGGAGAGCAGGCGGCGCGCCTTTTGCCGCCGCAGCCGGCTGCGGCACTGATTCACGGTAATGGCCACCAGCCACGTTTCCAGAGCCGCCTCGCCGCGAAAGCCCTCAATTTTTTGAAAGACTGTCAGAAATGTTTCCTGCACCGCATCTTTAGCCGCTTCCCGCTCCTGCAAGATCGTCCAGGCCAGATCAAACAACCGATCCTGGTACTGTTCCACCAGGTCGGCAAAAGCGCGCAGGTCGCCCTGCTGGCAGCGGCGAACGAGTTCATCCTCATCGGGCATGACGGCTATCTTAATCCTGCTCCATTAGATGCGCCAGCCGCGAAAAGTTGGGGGAATTGCGGTAGATGGCTTGAATTTACTGCGGATCGAGATCGGGTATACTTGGGCAACTTTTTAATGGTGAGGATGGGAAGATGAATGAAGAGACGATGGTTGTAGCCTTTCAGGGTGAACCGGGGGCGTATTCGGAGCAGGCGGTGCATGAACATTGTGGGCCGGAAACGCGGACACGGCCGTGCCGCACCTTTACCGAAATTTTCGAGAGCATCCACAACGGGCAGGCCACCCATGGCATGTTGCCGGTGGAAAATTCGCTGGCGGGCATGATTGCCCCCGCCTATGATTTGCTCATTGACCACGATTTGCGCGTGCAGGCGGAAGTGATTGTAAAGGTGGAGCATTACCTGATGGCCCCCGCCGGCACGCAGTTGAAAGATGTGAAACGGGCCTTGTCCCATCCCCAGGCGTTGGCCCAATGTGAACAAAGCCTGCGCCGCCTGCGCATTCAGCCGGTGGAGCATTATGACACGGCCGGGGCCGCTCGTGATCTGGCGGCGAACCCGCAGCCGGGCACAGCCGCCATTGCCAGCCGACTGGCGGCGGAAACGTATAACCTGGAAGTGTTGGCGCAGTACATTGAAGACCAGCCGTTTAATTACACCCGCTTCTTTTTACTGGGCAAAACAGATCCGCCACGCCAGGACCCTAGCAAAACGTCCATTATTTTCACCACCCGCCATACCCCAGGGGCGCTGCACGCCATTTTGGGAGAACTGGCGAGCCGGGGCATTAACCTGACGAAGATTGAATCCCGCCCGCGCCGCAACCGCCCCTGGCATTACCGCTTTTTTGTGGATTTTGAGGGGCACGAGAATGATGAGAATGTGCAAGAAGCGATGCTGGGCATTCTCAAACACTCATCCTTTTTGCAGGTGTTAGGCAGTTACCCTATGGCAAAACCAATTGAAAATTGACAATTGTCAATTTTCAATTGGTTGCAGCAGGAGGGCGTCGCGGCTACGGCCGTCTGGCAATGTGACTTGCAGGCGACGGCCGTTTTCCGCCAGATAGAGTCCCACTTCCAACGGATACACGCCGGGGGGGGGCGCCGCCGGTAAAACAATCTGGTAACTATCAATCACCACTTCGCCCACCTGCCAGCGAGCGGTAGGGTATTGGCCTTGCTGCGGCATCATGTCTTGCTGCCAGGCGCAGGGGTTACAGGTGCCGTCTGGCTGTAACAGGTGAACAAACACGGTGTAATCGGTGGCGGGTAGTTGGGCCGCCTGCCAGACCAGGGTCAGGTTGTAGACGCCCGGTTCCCCGGTGGCGTTCAGGCTGTAACCAAGCAAGGTGATTTCGCTGCCAAAGGTCGCGTTCACCTCTGTCTCAAAGGGGGGCGGGGTAAAAAGCCGGGGCGTGGCGACAATGATCAGCGCCCCCAGATTGGCGCGGCTGATGACAACGCCTTCCTCATCCAGAAAGCGGACCACGATCTGATAATCGCCGGCGAGGATGTCGGCGGGGATGGGCAGAAGCTGGCGGTCAATGACAAATTGCGGCGGCTGCCATTCGGTGAAGGAGTAACGGCCGTATACCGGCTGTGTTTCCAAAAGCAGATATTCGTCGCTGTTTGGCTGCGTCAGCACAAATTGACTGGTGGTGACGGGGATGTCATTGGTAGCCAGCCACCATAGGGC
>JAHBVI010000258.1 GCA_019637635.1 Anaerolineae bacterium | reverse complement strand
GGGTACGGCCGTCAATTGTTACCTGTCATGGAAAATGATGACATTCATCCTCTGAACCAGGTTCATCCAGCCGTCAGGCTGCGCCCAAAGCGGCGCCAAGCATCGCCAGCCACAACGTCCCGGCGCAGCAGATAATGATCATAAAACCGAGTACAGGAGCGGCAACGGCCGTAAATGCCTTTTGCGCCGGCAACCCATGCACCACCTTCATCGCAAAATAGGCTAAATACAGCCCATAGACAAACAACCCCATAACCATCAGCGGCCCCAACAGCGGGAACAAATAAAGCAGCACACTCACCATGACCAGCGGCGTGATAAAAGAGGCCAGCAAAAAGGTTTGCTTCTCATAACTGCCGCTGCCGCCCAGCAATCTGGCCACCAGCCACAGCGCCCCTGACCAGGCCAGCGCCAGACCGGGAATGCCCACCAACAGGCCACACAACATCAAAAACATACTGACCTGGGCCGTATTTTCCATTTGGGCCACCAGTTCGGCACTTTCCGCCGCCGAAAAACCCATCTGCTCTAAAAACTGCGGCATCATCGCCATTGACTGGCCCATGGGATCCAACAGCATAAAAACCAATATCCACACCAGCACCGCCACCAGACCCGCCGCCACCAGCCAGATCACGGCCGTAGCCAGCCGCGCATACGGCTTTTGCAGTTCCTCTGCAAAAACCTCTTCATGGGAGCCGCCTAACATCCGCAGCCACACCGCAATGGAAGCCTTCAAATCCATACCCACTTCCTTCTAAAATTTATTTTTTTCTGAGGTATCGCTAACTTTTTTCTGACAAAAGCAGCGCACACTATCAGCATTGTAATCGTTCAGACGTGACAGGTTTTTAGAAACCTGTCACGTCTCCAGAGGAACTGAGTTTAACTTGTTTAGACAAAAGGAGGTAACGAAAATGTCAGAATTAGTTCGTTGGGAACCCTTTCGTGATATGCTGAATATGCGAAGGGAAATGGATCGGCTCTTTGATAATTTCTTTGCCCCATTTGCCACCTCTGAATGGGAAACCCCCACCCAATGGGGCCTGGCCGTAGACGTAAGCGAGAACGATGACGCCTACATGGTCAAGGCTTCTGTACCGGGCGTTAACCCCGAAGACATTGAAGTCACACTGACAGACAATGTGTTGACCATCAGCGGCACCAGCAAAGGGGACATCGAAACCGAAGGCGAGAAGTACCATGTGCGTGAACGGCGTTACGGCCATTTCTCCCGCACCCTGACACTGCCCACCCCACCCAAGGCGGACGCCATTGAAGCCATTCACACCAACGGCGTCCTCACGCTGACGCTGCCCAAAGCGGAAGAGACCAAACCGAAACGCATCACCATCAAGCCCCTGGGCGAACGCAAGGTTATTGAAGGGTAAAAGTAAAAGCGCCGGATGAACTGTCCGGCGCTTTTACTTTTTATGAACCCTGGAACCACAACACCACACGGCCGTTGCCATCCCGCAGTTCCAACACATTCCCGTTAATCTGATACCCCGTCACCGTCGGTAAGGTACTCAGGTAAATTTGTTCTTGGGTCATAATGCCTTCCGGCGAAGCGCAGAATACATTGCCGGCCGCCGCCGGGCCAATGGTGAGAGAATTGGGAATGGTCAGCAAGGCAAAGCCGGTGCTATAGGTGTTGCAGCCGGCCGAACCGGTGAGTTGATTATCGGCGCCAAATACGGCCGTCACCGTCGTCCCCGGCAGCGCCGCCACCACTGCCCCCTGCCCGTCCCAATAATCTGTCAGCCGCCAGTTGGTACCTATCAATGGCAGCCCCGTTTCTGAATGTGGCAGCACGGTAACCGCCGCTTCCTGGAAGGCAAAACCATTGCCGCTGGCCTCAATGCGGAAGGTGACCACCCCCGGCGTCTGCAAACAATTACTGACCACGCCGCTAAAACCGGCATTGTCCAGCACCACCACGCCATCCCGCTTGATCTGGATCAACGTGGCCGCGCCACCCACCCGCCAGGAGATGTCTACACATTCACCCTGGGTAATTTCCGACGGCCGTACCGTGAACGAATCAATGGTTGGCGGCGGCGAAGGGGAAGTAGCCGTTGGCGGCGGCGGCGGCGTGGCCGGTAAGATAACGTTCAATACCTGCTGCTGGCGGCTGGTACCACCGGGGCCGGTCGCCACCAGGCTGTAGGTTGTGGCCCCCGATCCTGGCGGGCAATCGGCCAACGAGCCGCTGAGGGGTGCATTGCTGTAAATGGTGGTGTCATTGCGCAGCAGGGTAACGCCGGTCACATTCCCCGAGACGCGCCAGAGAATGTTGACGCATTGCCCGGCGAAAATCTCGGTTGATGGCGAGAGTGAAAACTGCTCAATGACTGGCGCTGTAGGCGCGGGAATCACCTGTATGACGATCTGCCTGACTTCCGAACTCCCGTTGGGCCATAAGATACGCAAATCATAAGTGGTGGTAAATGATGGGCATTCCGAGCGGCTGCCCTGCGGCGGCACCTGGTGCTGCTGCCAGTTCTGCCCGACGCTGTAAAAGTACACGGCCGTCGCTCCCGTCACATTCCAGCTAAATTGGGTACATTGCCCGACGGTAATCGTCGTCGGGTTGGCCGAAAACTGGATGTTGGGCGAAGGCGTCTGCGTGGGTGGCGGTGTGGATGTGGGCGGCGCGGGTACGGTAATGCCCACCCAGATGCGGTCGCCAAAGGCGCGCCCCTGGCTGTTGTGCAGCGCCCAAATGCCTTTGTATACGCCCGGCTGCAAGGGAGACACCAGGCTCACCCACATATCCACCGCCTGCCCCGGCGGGACAACGGCAGGTACAAAGGTGGCCTGCCCGCCCATGCGCGCTGCCGGCGTGTTGCCGTCCACATAGAGCAGGTAATAGTTTGTCTGCCAGGTACAGGTGCCAGTATTTTGGATGCGCCACCCCTTTTGGAAGGGGGTGCCAGGCTGAACTACCGGCGGGTTTTGCATGTTGTTATCGTTCAGATTCAGGTCGGCCACGAAGCGCATCCCATCCGTGCAAGGTTGGGGCGTGGCGGTGGGGACGGGTGTGGCCGAGGGCACGGCCGTTGGCGGCGGCACGATCTGGTCGGGCGGAATGCCCATATAATCCAGCACCAACTGGCTGATGCGTCCCTGGCTTTGCAGAGTCACCAACGCCTCGTTAAACCTTGTTTGCAGCGCCGCCTCCCCATTTTGCATGGCAATGGCCATGGTCTGGCGGTTTAAGCCCTGCCCCACCAACGCCACCCCATTCAGACTGACAGCCCGCTGCGCCGGTTGTAAATCCAACCAGACCAGGTCAACGCGCCCGGCCATCAGGTCGGCAACGGCCGTGTCCGCCTGCTGGTAAACAAACAAATTTTGCTGCGGCATCTGCGTCGTATCCACCAGCAGCGTTTGCGCCTGCCGTTCATACACCGTACCCGCCTGCACACCCAGCCGGTATGGTGCCATGTCGTTCACGTTGTTAATGACAATGCCTGTATCTGGCCGCGCCAGGATGCCATCTTCGCTGACAAAATAGACCGAGGAGAAATCAACCACCTGGTCCCGCTCCGGCGTCACCGAGATGGCCGAAATGGCGGCGTCAATTTGCTGTAGTTGCAGGGCGTCATACAGACCATCAAAGGCCATGTCGCGGAAGACCACCTGCACCCCCAACTGCTGGCCGATTTCCTGCATCAGAGCGATGTCAAAGCCGGTCAGGGCAAAGTTGTCGTCGTAATAGGCAAAGGGGGGGTAATCGGCGGACGTGCCCACCACAATCTGCCCGCTGGCCTGAATGCGCGACCAGGCGTCTGGGGGCGGCGTGGGGGCGGGTGGTGTGGGTGACGGCCGTAACAACAGCCACACCAACCAGGCCAACACAATCACAAAAACGGCAATCAGCAGCCCCAATAAAATGTTGCTTCGTTGCTTCCGGC
>JAHBVI010000257.1 GCA_019637635.1 Anaerolineae bacterium | reverse complement strand
GCAGGTAGACCAACCAATTGGCCAATGTGCGCTCACCAATTTGCACGGTGGGGTTGGGGCGGGTGAATTGGATGAAGATGAGTACGGCCGTGAGGAAGACAAGCAGCCCAAATGTCAGTAACTCTTTGGTAGAGATCAGAGATTGGAGATTAGAGATTAGAGATTGTTTGCGTTCCCTCTTTAGTCTCCAATCTCCAATCTCCAATCTCCACATCACCACCAGCAATAACAAAAACGGCGGCAACAACACCGTTTCCTCATGGGTGAGCAGGGCCAGCAGGGTGATGAAGAAAACGAGGAGCAGGCGGGGGTTAGACGGCCGTCGTAAATACCCCATCAGGCCGCTCACTGCCGCCAGCGAAAAAATGGCCCCCATCACAATCGCCACGCTGCTAATCCAGGTGACCACATCTACCCAATGCGGGTGAATGGCAAAGAGCACGGCCGTGACAAACGCCGCCGCCCCCCCCAGCCGGAACTGCCGCGCCACCCGGTAAATCAAGGTCACCGCCAGCGCATGAAACCAGAGCAAAATAATGTAATACCCAAACGGCTCCCATCCCAAAATCAGCCGGTTCAGCCAGAACCAGATATTTTGGGTGGGGCGGTAATACCAGGGCACGGCGTTGGGGTTAAAAACCTGGAGAATGGTCGCCGGTTCGGTCACAAAACGCTTGACATAATCAAACTGAATGTAATCATCCCCCACAAACGAACGGATAAACGTGGGCATATAAATCACGGCCGTCGTCAGAATCAGCGCCACCATGCCCAACCGGGCCAACATGAGATTTTTTTGCGTCGTCCTCATTTGGGTTATTATCCCCACAGGTCTGGCAACCTGACAAATAAGTAAGCAGTGAGCAGTAATCAGTAAGCAGTCCAGACTGCTCACTGCTCACTGCTCACTGTTTACAGCTCACTGGAGAATCTAATGACCAACCAACTCATCCACGAAACCAGCCCCTACCTGCGCCAACACGCCGATAACCCGGTGGCCTGGTATCCCTGGGGCGAGGAAGCATTACAGAAGGCGAAAGCGGAAGACAAACCGATCCTGTTGAGCATCGGTTATGCCGCTTGCCATTGGTGCCATGTGATGGCCCACGAAAGTTTTGAAGATGAGGCCACGGCCGTGTATATGAACCAGCACTTCATCAACATCAAAGTAGACCGCGAAGAGCGCCCCGATCTGGACAGCATCTACATGCAGGCCGTTGTGGCCATCACCGGGCAGGGGGGCTGGCCGATGACGGTGTTCCTGACGCCCGACGGCCGTCCCTTCTACGGCGGCACCTACTTCCCGCCCACGCCTCGCTATGGCATGATCTCCTTCATGCAATTGTTACAGCGCATCGTCCAGGTGTGGCAGACAGAGCGGGAAGTGGTAGAAAAACAGGCGGATGATATCGGCGGGCATATCAGCCGCACCATTTCCCTGGAAAAACAGCCCGGCGTTTTGGAACGGGGCATGTTCAGCCGCGCTGCCTCCACCCTCTTTAACCAATTTGATAAACAACTGGGCGGTTTTGGCGGCGCGCCCAAATTCCCGCCCTCCATGACGTTGGAATTTTTGCTCCGCCACTACCTGCAATCGGGCGACGGCATGGCGCTGCACATGGCCGAACTGACGCTGCAAAAGATGGCTTATGGCGGCATCTATGACCAGCTAGGCGGCGGGTTTGCCCGCTACTCCACCGATGTAAACTGGCTGGTGCCCCACTTTGAGAAGATGCTCTATGACAATGCCCTGCTGGCGCGGGTCTACCTGCACGCCTGGCAAATAACGGGCAAGTTCCTTTACCGGCGCATTGTGGAGGAGACGCTGGACTTTGTGGCGCGGGAGATGCGCCACCCCGGCGGCGGCTTTTACAGCAGCTATGACGCCGACAGCGAAGGGGAAGAGGGCAAATTTTACGTGTGGACGGCCGTTGAAATCCGCGAACTCTTGGGCGACGATGTTGACCTGTTCATGGCCTACTACGGCGTGACGGAACATGGCAATTGGGAAGATGTCAACATCCTGCACATCCCCCGTGAGCCAGAGATGGTGGCGCAGGAAATGGGGCTGGAGGCAACCGTGCTTGAAGCCCGCCTCACCCCTCTCAAACAAAAGCTATTTGCCGTCCGCGCCCAACGCATCCCGCCTGGCCTGGATGACAAAGTGCTGACTGCCTGGAACGGGCTGATGCTGGCCGCCTTTGCCGAAGCGGGGCAGGCGCTGCAACGGGAGGATTACACGGCCGTGGCCACCGAAAACGCCCAATTCCTGTACCGCAAGATGCGCACGGCGGACGGCCGTTTACACCGCACCTGGAAAGCCGGCCAACCGCTGGGTCGCCTGAACGGCTACCTGGAAGATTACGCCTATCTGGCCGATGGGCTGCTGGCGCTTTACCAAAGCACCTTTGACGCGCAATGGTTCACCTGGGCGCGCGAACTGGCGGAAGTGATGCTCACCCGCTTTCTGGACGCCGAACATGGCGGCTTTTTTGACACTTCCGACGACCACGAGGAATTGCTCCACCGCCCCAAAGATGTGCAGGACAACGCCATCCCCAGCGGCAATGCGATGGCGGCGCTGGTATTGTTGCGGCTGGGGCTTTACACCGGCGAAGGGTTGTATGGGGATGTGGCGGAAACGGCCGTGTCCGCCCTCTACGGCCCCCTGCTGCAACACCCCAACGCCTTTGCCCAATGGCTCATCGCCGCCCAGTTCATTACCGGCGAGCCGCAAGAAGTGGCCATCATCGGCCGACCGGACGCGCCGGATAGCCAGGCGCTCATCGAAACCGTTTTTGCCGAATACCGGCCCCATCTGGTAGTTGCCGTTGGTGAAAACGGCGACACGATTCCTTTGTTAGCCAACAGGGAGCAGCGCGACGGCCGTGCCACCGCCTACGTCTGCCGCCGCTTTGTCTGCCAACAGCCGGTCAACACACCGGAGGCGCTGGCGGCGCAGCTATGAGTGTTCAGGTGTTCACGGATTCATGTACTCATGTGATCACCTGAACACGTAAACACTTGAGTACATAAACACACATTCACATGATCACCATACACATCAAATCCATTTACCTGGAGCCGACGCCTGACGATGGTTTCCGCGTGCTGGTAGACCGGCAGTTGCCGCCGGGCCTGACGTTGGAGTCGGCGCGCGTTGACCTGTGGCTGGGCGAAATTGCCCCCAGCCCGCGCCTGCAAAAGTGGTTCCGCAATGACCGCGACAAGTGGGACGAATTTGTGGAGAACTATTACGCCGAACTGGACGGCAACAGCACGGCCGTGACCCGCCTCTTCCAAGAAGCCCCCGCCGACCGCATCACCCTGCTCTTTACCGCTAAAGACGCCCGCTACAACACGGCCGTTGCCCTGAAACGCTACCTGGAAGGGGAGGAGTAGCATCCGTAATCGGTGATCGGTTATCCGTAATCGGTAATCGGTTCACGGATTACGGAACACGGCTCACGGATTACGGACATGCAGTTCAGCAAATACTGTACCGCCCAACAAAAGCGATACTTCCCCCCCTTACTCGATTATTTGCACCGGGCGCAGCCAGACGAGCCGCAGCAATGGCAAGATTGGTTTATCGCGCCCATCTGGGGTGGGCAGAATAACCTGTTGTACCATGCCCGCCGCGATGAAGCAGCCTTCGCCGTCAAATTTACGCGGTTGGATGAACGCCGCCGCGCCAGCCGTGAGTTTCATACCTTGTGGGCGCTGCAAGAGGCGGGTCTGGTGTTGGCCCCGGTGCCATTTGTGCTGGCGGAGGGGCGGTATCACGGCCGTCAGGCT
Source organism: Anaerolineae bacterium (assembly GCA_019637635.1). Classification (GTDB taxonomy): domain Bacteria; phylum Chloroflexota; class Anaerolineae; order Promineifilales; family Promineifilaceae; genus CAADGU01. The sequence continues at coordinate 160 of JAHBVI010000257.1, read as the reverse complement.
GTCATCCAATCCTGGCTCGATGGCCCCGTCACACCCATATCGCCGCAGTCATCGGCCGAATGGGAAATGCTGCTGGATCACATATTGGCAGTGCAAAGTGTAAAACCGTCAAATACGGCCGTGCCCCTCCCCCCTGCCACCCTCTTTGCCACCCATCCCC
>JAHBVI010000256.1 GCA_019637635.1 Anaerolineae bacterium | reverse complement strand
GTCATCCGGGGCGTTGCCGATGTTGTTGTGCAGGTGGCCGGTGAAGCCCCGGTCGGTTAACCCGGCCGTCGGTTCGGTGCGCCAGTCGCCGAAGGGGTAGTAGCGGGCGGTGCTGCCGGCCACCACTGCGCCGCCGGTGGTGGTCGCCAGGCTGGTGCTGCCTAAATGGTCTGTGTGCAGGTAGTAGAGGGTGTTATTGCCGCCCACCACCTGCACCCGCAGGGCGACGGCCTGCCCGGCGATGCTGTAGGTGATGCGCCGGGTGATGGTGCTGCCGTTGACCTCCTCTTCCAGGCCGGGGAAGGGGAAGTAGCTGGTCTTGCCGCCGGGCCGTACCGTTTTCACCCGGATGCCGGCCGTATCGTAGGTAAAGGTGGTAGTGCTGCCTTTGTTGACCACGCTGGCCAGTTCATTCTCCACATTGAAGTTCTGGGTATAGTCGTTAGCTGTACCGCTGGCGTCACGGAAGGTCATAAAACCACCACGCCGAGAAAACCGCAAAAAGCTATGCAGAAACGGGCGAAAAACGGGCTGGCCACGCGAATGTGGCACAGTGGGGATACCGGCCCCAGCAGGGACAACCCGCCAAAAGCCAGGCCGAATCGGGGCAGAAAACGGGTTGGTGATTGGCAATGACATGTGATGCGCTGGGGTATGGCTGGCTACACCACCCAAAAAGACTACCTCCAGCAGGGCGGTTCTATCGTTTTGAGCGGATGTAAGTGATAACGGCCGTTTCGCCTTGATTCTGCAAGATGGCTAACAACTGCTTATATTCTCTGGCAACCATCCGGTTAGCGTCAATATCCAAAGCCAGGAGCAAGGCCTCGTCTACGGCCGTTAACAAACCAGAACTCAAACGTCCCATTCGCCGCGTAATCAGATTTTGCTCTAGCGTTGCCAATTTCCGCAAGCGAATAACGGAGGGCACTTTCAGCCCGGTCGCTGCAAAATCCGCTATTGTGGGTTGCAGCATAACATCTGACTTTTCAGGAACAGTGGGCACAACCGAGGAAATGAAGGCGACCACCACATCAGGTGAATAAACAGCCAGAACAACAGCCGGGCGGCGTTTGCTGCCACTCAAATCGGTAAAAGGAAACCGGACAATGACAATATCACCCCGTTGCATAGGCTACACTGGTTCCCCATCGGCATCGGTGTATAGTTCTTCGGCCGGGTTATCCAACCACGCAAATGCCCCGCCATCTGCGGCCACACGGGCCAGCAGCAAAGCCGGGTACTCATCTGTTTCTGGTTGATAGCGAGACAATAGAAAATCAACAAAATCTTCCACTTCGCGCAAGAGCGGTTCCGGCAACGTCTGTATCTTTTTAACTACTGGTATGGTTTGCATATGTCACCTTGTATGGCCGGCTATTCTAACACAAACCAGCCGTGATATTATTTGGATAAGCTGGACAAACATGGGGAGATTATAACGGAGATAGGGAGGATCGAGTACGGCCGTGTTGAATGCGCGGTGGCCTGGTCTGGGCATGATGACAAAAGTGTTGCTGCATAATGATTTGTGGTGGTGACAGTAGTTGAGGCTGTCGGTGAGGATTTTGCACGGTTGTTCGGCCACAAAGACGGGCAGCCATTCGATGACAGTGAAGGTGAGGTAGTAGAGGACGGCCCCCTCCTGAATCTGGTACGTTTCCATGCTGCGAATTGTACGTCAGGGGGCAAGGCCGTGCGAAAAATCGTGCCGCAACTGATGAAAAACAGGCTGGTGACTGGCAAGCAAATGTGGCGCGGTGGGGACACCGGCCGCACCAAACCCGGAAGACCACGCCGTAGCAGGGGTAGGTCATGCAAAAATCTGACGGACACCCGAAGCGTACCACGCCGTAGCAGGTTTATGGTAGCCAGGTTAAAATATGACCTGATGGTGCGGGAAGTTGCTTTACAATTTCATTATTGTGTAGATATATGACAAACACCTCTTTGTCGGTAAATAAGGAAACGTACTCACTGTCATCTGACCAAACTAAACCTCGTAAATGCTGTGCGTCTGGCACATTTTGACTTGTCCAAACAACCTCCTGACTCTCAACATCTATAATACGGTAACACTCCTGACCAGAACAATCTCCGATATAAGCAAGATAGCGGGCATCAGCAGACCAGGGAGATGTATCACGGAAATATAAATACCATGAGGCAGGGTCATTCAAGCGGAAAGCTGAAGTCAATCTGCGTTCAACCACATGTAATAATACGCTTTGGTCCAACTCATCGTAGAGGGGAAAAGCAACCTTCTGACGATCAGATGACCAGCCCCAATTGTCTTGATTCGTTTTAAGTTCAGCCAATTTCTCTTGTGGAGGATCTTCTGTAGTCCACAAAAAACCCTCCTCTTCGATAACCACATAATAGCTCGGATCTGCTCGCCAAAAAGATTCAGCGTCATTCCAATTCTCCCTGGCTGGGCACCAGGTTGCGATTTCGTCTGTTTGCGGTGATCGAGCCAATAGACATCCAAAATTGAAACTTCTGCTTTCCATTTCGACCTGCTTGCTATTCATGTTGATAATGTACGCATGGAGAGGTAAATAGAAAGGAGGTGTATAACTCCCTGGTTCAAGCGACAGATACTCATTACTTATCCACCAAAGAGTGCCTGCATTGGGATCTAAATCAGGTACGGTAAATATCAATTCAGGCATCCAATCTACTAGATCGGATACCCATAGCTCTGATTTTTCTGTTGTATGAATCCAATAAGCCATTCTTTGTTTGTCAGGAGAAACAGCGAATCGGGTCAGCACCCAGGCTGATGTTTTTGGCACAACCTGCTTGATTTCTCCGGTCTCTACCGATACCGACAAAAGACCGGCATCAAAGGAATCTATCCACAAAGTTCCTCCAGGAACAACCGTATCGGTGGTGACTGGCACATCGGTTGATATGGCCTGAGCAGTAACCGTTGGTGAGATGGATACCACAGTGGCTGTAGTTAAAACTGTTGGCAGCAAAGGGGGAAGGGAAGTGGAGAGTGAGGTGTCGCCATCTTCCACTGATGCTGCCGGAGTAGCTAATACTATTTCGGAACTTCTATCATCTGTATTTTCCTCTGTCACAAGCGATGGCCCGCAACCCACTACCCATAGCAAGAATATGTGTATCAACAGAAGTTTAATTCGCAGATTCATCTTGCCTGCCTCCATCATTTATTGCTTTGTAAACGTTCAGGGGTACTGACGCCAGTAAACCATATCCATTGACAATCCGTAAGGCGGTACCAACCCATTACCCGGCAACCAGCCTGCAATCTGGCCTGCCGCCAAATTGCTTTTTGCCTGGCTGCTGGCCTCCCCTTGTCCGGCTGCCACATGATAAAAAGAATCCGCACCGTTTGTTGGATCGGCCGCACCAGAGTTATAGGCGGCAACTACACCGTTAACTGCCTGAATATTAACTGAATTGAGGTACGGGTTTGAACTACCCTCATAAATGGTCGTAACCAACTCCTGACCCACAGGCCCGGTACCTGCCAGAGTTCCATTAAAAATTCCGCCAGGAAAGCCTTTTCTGGGATCGCCAAAGGCTACATGATATTGACCTGGATCACTCAGTAGGATGCTTTCCATACGGCTATCATAAGCTGAGTGAGTGCGGATATTCTGATTATTATAACGGTTCAGAATTGTCCAGGTGATGTATTGCACTTGTTGTACCGATTGGGCGCCACCTTCGTAGATTGCCACCAGGATCAATAGCCGTGCTTCCCACGTTTCCAGGTTGATGGGCGTGAGGGTATTTCCCGATGATGATTCTGAAAGACACCAAATGTCGGTACAAGAGGGTTCGTTTGGGGATTGTGACATTGGAGGGGGAGGTGCCGGAGGAGGCGATGGTGGCTGAGTGGGTGGTGGCGCGGCACCGCCCCCGCAACCATTTTGCAGGTCACACTCTTTATGACCGATGGGGTCGGTGAAGGAGAGGGAGCGGTTGAGGACGTAGCTGTAGCGGTTATAGGATTGGGGGTTGGC
>JAHBVI010000255.1 GCA_019637635.1 Anaerolineae bacterium | reverse complement strand
GTAAATGCCCAAATTGAGCCACCACCCCCCATATCTGTGCCCACAGACGACCCTCCCCCTTCGCCAGGCTCAACGCCGCCCCTCACCTTTACCCTGACCGGCCCCGCTGCCCCAGTAGCGGTGGGGGATACTTTCACCCTGACCGGCCAGGTGGACAACCTCTCCCCCTATCCCCTGACCAGTATGCAGTTGGACGTGCCACCGCACACGGCCGTACACTACACCGCTGGCCCCACCATCCCCCCCGAAGGCATCCCTGAGGGCGCCCTCGACCTGGGCGACCTGCCGGCGGCCATCATCACCCCCACCCTCATCACCACATCCATGCCCATCACCCTTACGGCCCGTGTCACCGGCCAGCCGGCCGATGGCCTGTTGGCGCTGCCCTTTCACCTGCGTACCGCCGCCACCGACCCCCTGACAGCCACCGTCACCCTCTCCGTTACCCTGTCCCTGAACGGCGAAAGCAGTGACGGCGACAAGGGTTTGGCCGCACCCGAAGCGATAAGCAGCGAACCGGCCCGCTGGCAGATGGCCTACACGCCACCCGGCGTCTCCGCTTTCACCGGCGCCGCCACCACCAGCTACCCCATCGCCGCGCCGCCGGGCATTGGCGGCCTGACGCCCGGCCTATCCATCGGCTACAACAGCCGGGGGTTTGAAGGGTTGCAGGCGCCCTATGCCGCCAGCGGTTTTGGCGTCGGTTGGGGCATGCCGCAGCCGCAAATTACGAATGGCAACGCCGCCGCCATGTTTGATACCGACCCCGATAACTTTGGCGCCTGCGACCCTTTTCAGAACAGCCTCTTTACTCTGTCGCTCAATGGCGCCAGCTACCCGTTGCAGGCGCGGTCTGGTGTTTACCGGCACGGCCGTTACGATGCCCTGGGCGACCCCAGTCTGTTCATCGAATACAAAAACAGCGGCGCCACCAACGTAACCGGCGAATATTGGCTGGTGAAAACGGCGGACGGTACCAGCTACGTCTTTGGCCAATCGGAACAGGCGGAACAGGTAGTTAGCCCATTGCTGGACGCCTGTAGTGAGAACTGGCAAAATGGCCTCCAGCCGCAGAACAAGAATTTTGCCGCGCTGAGTTGGAAATTGGAGAGCATCACGGATGTGTACGGCCGTCAGGTCAAATACACCTACGGTACGGCTTGCAGTCGGGGCACGGGTGACAGTTGCCGCCGTTTTTCCATTGCCACCTTTGTGACCGAAAGCTACACCTTCCCCTCCCCTGCTCCCAACCAATCCGGCAACCAATTCCGCCGCGAAGCCGACGTCTCTCTCTACCGCATCGAGTACAACTTCGTGGGCAGCGCCCCACAAAGCGTCATCCAATTCGATTATACCGCCCAAAATTGGGACACCTTGCGCGATTATCGCTGGATGGCCACCGGCCATTACCGCCCCGACCGCCTCACCATCAGCCATGCCGGGCAAACCATTGCCGGTTACACCTTCACCTACGGCCAACTCAACCATTACACCGACTTTGATAACCGTTCTACTACCTTTTGGTGGCTGACCGGCATTACCCCTTACGGCCGTGACTACGTCCATGGTACCCCTCCCGCCGGCACAAAGCTGCCTGCCCAAACCTTCAGCTACGAGCAAAACACAAAAGTTTGTGGCCTGGATGTGGGTGGCACAAATCGTTGTGTACCCATCCTCACCAAAGTAGAAAACGGCTACGGCGGCGTTTCCCGCTTTGTCTACGCCCGGTATGATGGCAGCGGCAATATCAACGCCGGCGGCGACTGGTTTGTGGTCAAAGAACTGTACACCTGGGACGGTGTCCGCTTTCCCTATAACGCCAACAACAATACCGCCGCCAGCCGCCTGCTCTACGAGCGTACCGGCTTCACCGCCTGTTATGATAAAGACGGCAGCGGCTGCCGCTCCCTGGCCTATGAGCCATCCAACGTACTCGTGGGCTTCAACGGCGCCACCCTCTCCACCCAGGCCTACGTCGGCGGCGCCTGGGCGACCCTGTCCAAAAGCCAGGAAGAGTTCGACACCTCAACTTACTGGAAAAACGGCAAACCCACCTGGCAGCGCACTTTTGTACCGGGCACAACCAATGAACTCACTGAAGAGAAATTCACCTGGACGCTGGTTGGCGTAGACGCGCAGCTCACCCAACAGGATCATTACATTTACGCCGATAACAACACGCTGCACACCTATGAAACCTTTTCCTACCTGAATGGCAGCGGCCATTATGGCGCATTATATGAACGCAAGGAATACCGCGAGGAAGTCGGCGGCGGTAACACCCTTTATCGCTGCACCCAACATGCCTACGCCCACCAGACCAGCGGCGGCGTCTGGCTGGTGAACCGCCCCCTGCGCCAGACCCTCTACCAGGGGAACTGCGGCGGTACCAAGATGGCCGAAACCCTCTACCGCTACGACGCGCCCACCTCCCCCACCGACACCGACCTGGACGGCAAAGCGGCGCTGGAATACACTCTGGTCTGGCGCGGCAACCTGCCCAATGATAGCAACTACGTCACCACCCGCCAGACCTACTACGGCAGCGGCGCTAACGCCGGCCTGCCCTACGAGACCATCACCTACAAAAATTACAGCACCACCGCCGCCTTTGCCACGACAGTACGTAACACCACCCGCGTTACCGGTTATAACGCCCTGGGGCTGCCCACCGACAGCCAGACCCTGGCCACCGGCCTGAACACGCTCAGCCAGAGCGTCAGTTATGACGCCCTTTTTGCCTGGCTGCCCGCCAGCAGCACCGACGCCAACAACGCCGTCACCGGTTACAAATATGACAAATTCGGCCGTCTCATCAAAATCATTCGCCCTGGCGATAGTGAAGCCGCGCCTACCCTCAGCTACACCTACTTTGACGACCCCACCTATACCGGCGGCACGATCTTTATCAAGCCCCTGCTGATTGAAACTGCCTACAACAACACCCTGCAACAAAGCCAGCGTCACTTTTACAACGGCCTGGGCCAGTTGGTACAGGAACAGAGCAAACGAGCCAACCTGCGCTACAGCAGCAACAGCTTTGGCGAACGGGATGTCATTACCACCTATGCCTATGACGCCCGCGGCCTGCTCACCTGCCAGACCATGCCCTATGACGTGACCCCTTACGTCTCGAACGGGCAAACCCCTTACCGTAACGATACCTGCACCAGTTATGCGCACACGGCCACAGCTTACGACACATTGGGCCGGGTTCTCAAAACGACAACGCCCGATGGTACTACCAGCGGCTACCACCATTACGGCATTCTGGCCCAGGGCAACCAGTACGTGACCTGGCACGACGTGATAGACGCCAACCGCCACCGCACCACCCAACGGTATGACGCCTGGGGACGGCTGGTACAGGTCAATGAGTTTTCCGGCGACTGTGGCAGTTACTGGGCCGGGGAAGGGTTTGGTTGTGCCTCCCCCTACACCACCGAATGGGCCTATTACGCCTCGACTGCTTATGCCTACAATGAGCGCGACCAGCTGCTAACCGTTACCGATGCCGCCAACAACAGCACACAGATGAGCTACAACGCCCTGGGGCACAAATTGAGCATGTCTGACCCGGACATGGGACCCTGGTCTTATGAATACGATACCGCCGGCAACCTGTCTCAACAGGTAGACGCCAATAGCAAACGACTCTGCTTCACCTATGACGATTTCAACCGGCTCACCTACAAGCGGCATGATGCGGATAATGATGGCTGCGAACCAGCGGATACACAACTGGCCGCTTACAGCTATGGCACAGCGGCCGCCAGCTACAATCTGGGTCGGCTCATCAGCGTGGTAGATGCTTCGGGAACGCACACCTTCAGCTATGACAATCGCGGCCGCCTCAGCAGCGAAACCCGCACCCTCACCGGCGCGCCCGCCGCCTACACCATGAGCTACGGCTATGACGCCCTCGACCGCATCATCAGCCAGACCTACCCCAACAGCGAAACGGTATCCACCACCTATAACAACCAGGGGCTGCCGCAATCCCTGGGTGGGACTAACACCTATGTTGACGCT
>JAHBVI010000254.1 GCA_019637635.1 Anaerolineae bacterium | reverse complement strand
CCGCCCGTTCCTGCACCCCCAGCAGGCCAAAGTGCCCCGCCGGAGCCATTTCGGCCGGGCTTTCTGGCGCGGCAAAACCCCGGCCATCATCTCGGATGGTCAGGCAGACGGCCTCATCGTCAAATACCAGGCACACCTCTGCCCGGTTCGCCTGGGCGTGGCGGGCCACGTTCCGCAGCCCTTCCTGGGCAATGCGATACAGCGCCAGTTCCACCTCTGATGGCAGCCGCTGGGCCGGGCCGTCGGCGGCAAACGAGACGGGTATATCCATCGTCTGGCTCATATCCTGCGCCAGCATTTGCAGCGCCGGAACCAGCCCCAAATCTTCCAGGTAAATCGGCCGCAGATCGCGTATCAGGCGGCGCAGATCGGCCATCATCTGCCCGGCCATTTGCTGCATCGTGGCCAATCTATCTGCTGTGGCCTCGTCGGCGTCCGCGGCTGCCCCGGCCATCTGTGCCAGTTGAATTTGCTGGTTCAGGGCAATGAGCGATTGGATGGTATCGTCGTGCAGGTCGCGGGCCAGGCGCCGGCGTTCTTCTTCCTGCCCGGTAGTAACGGCGCCCAGGTAGCCCCGTAAACTCTGCTGCGCCAACTGCACTTTGCGCGCCATGTGAATCAGTTCCGTTTGCAGGCGTTGGATTTCGTTAATGCCGCCTACCGGCTCTTCAATGGCGGCAAACTCACCCCAACCCAACCGGGTGGCTTTTTGTTCCAGGGCTTGCAACGGCCGTACCACCTGGCGTGCCCCAAACCATAACGCTAACAGGGATACCAGTAGGGCCGGGATCAGAATGAGCGGGGCCAGTTCGGTGGTGCGCAGCAGGGGATCGCTGGCGGCCCGCCAGGGTTCGGCCAGCACCAGCGCCCAACCCACCGGCGAAATGGGACTAAAGGCAATCACGTATTCCTCGCCATCAATCGTCAGGTAGGTGGCGCCGCTTTCACCACGCAGGGCGTCGGCCGCGCCGGGCTGCGCCAGGGGCAGTGTATCACTCCAGGGCGACATACCGGTGTGGTACAGCGTGTCGCCTTCGGCCGTGACCACGTAGACGGCCGCCTGCTCATGCCCGCCAAAGATGTCCGCCAGCGCCCGGCGCGCCAGTGAGGTAGCGGAAAATGCGCCAACGGCCGTGACCTCCCCCTCGGTTGCCGCCACCAGCGTAAACGTTTCCCCACTCTCCGGATCGGTAACAGACGGCAAAAAATAACTCTCCCGGCCAACTGACGCCGCTCGTTCTGGCAAGGCATAGGTTTGCCATAGGGCGGCGTCAGTGGAAGCTGCCAGCCGCTCGCCGCTGGCAGCAAAGAGGGCCATCCCCCCTTCAAAATCCGGCAGTAGAAAAGCGGCATCGGCCAGCGCGTGTACCGGCCCGGCGTCCACATTGGCGGCGTGCAAGGCCACGCTGCGAATGGCCGAACGGCGGTGGTTGATCTGTTCGGTAATAGCCGAGGCGGCAGCGCGGGTGGCGCGTTCGTCACGTTCGCCCACCATGTGGCGCATGGCGCGCTGGTGCAGCCCCAGGCTGCCAAAAGCAATGAGCAGCAGCAACGCCGTCAGCGGCAAAACGGTGATGATGAAAAGTTGGAGGGGGAGACTGGGGCGGTGTTTCATGGAGGTTGTCGGTTATCGGTTATAGGTGAATCTGCCGAAAAAACTCACCACAGAGGCACGGAGGCACAGAGTTTTCTCTGGTCAAAATTCTCCGTGTCTCTGTGCCTCTGTGGTTATTTCAGTAAGTTCATAGGTAATCGGTGGTCGGAAGTGTAACCGATTACCGATTACCGATTACCGTTCAATAAGGCCGAGGGAGACGGCTTTCATCACCGCTTCGGTGCGGCTGCCGGTATCTAGCTTCTGGTAAATTTTTGCCAGGTGGCCCTGCACGGTGCGGTCGCTAATGCCCAATTGGACGCCGATGGCTTTGTTGGTGTAACCTTTGGCGGCCAGGGCCAATACCTCCCGTTCACGTTCGGTCACTTCTTCATAAACGGGCAGGTCGGCAGCGGCGCGGCCAGCGATGTGCGCCAGCAAACGGCCGGTGATGGCCGGGTCTAACACCGATTTGCCTTCATGCACGTCGCGCACGGCCTGAATGATGCTGGCGGGCGCGGCCGTTTTGAGGACATACCCGTTGGCGCCGGCTTGTAACACGGCCGTGACATACGGATCGTCATCATAAGCCGTCAGCACCAGTACGCCCACTTCGGGGAAGTGGGCGCGCACCCAACGAGTGACTTCAATGCCCGTTGCCTTGGGCATTTGAATGTCCAGCACAGCCACATCCGGTTTGTGCTGGCCGATGAGGGTGCGGGCCATCTCGCCATCATCCGCTTCGGCAATGACGGCAATATCGGCCGCCTGCTCTAAAAACTGGCGAATTCCGGCGCGGACAACGGCATGGTCATCGGCTAATAAGACGCGAATGGGGGTAGCCATAGAGTGTTTAGAGATTGGAGATTGGAGATTAGAGATTGGCGATCAAATCAATCGCCAAGCGCCAATCGCCGCTCTCCGTTTGCTGAATCGTTAAAAGCAGTATTCAGGCGCGGATAGGCAAACCAGACAGCACCCAGGCCAAACAGGATGCCGGTGATAAGGCGCATCCAGGAATTGAAGGAGCCAAAACCATCACCTGTGTAGAAGGTATCGGGAAAAACGCCGCCGGTCAAGGGAATTAACCAGTTGTTGCTAAAACGAAAACCGGTACCCAAGCCGCCCACCATATCGCTGAGGGCATGGGTGAGGCCATCGGCCGCCATCGGCAGCAGAAACAAGAGCAACCCCCACCAGGGCAGCGGCTTCAGACGATGGCGCAGGGGCCAGTAAACCAGGCCAAATAGCAGCAGGCTGGTATACATGTAAACCATACGGTCTGACCAGGCCACTTTCCAGCCCACGTCGGCATTGCCAATGAACTGGCGCAGTACCAGCGGGTTCTCGCTGTTGATCCACAAGGTTTGGATGGCGTGGAGAGAGAGCATGGGGTTGTCGCCAAAGAGGAAAAAGGAACGCTGTGGTAACTGGTGACATTGGGTGCTGTAAATGCGGTAAATGGTTTCGGCCGCGCCCGTCCAGCCCAGGGCCATGAAGATGGGCGCCAGCCAGGGCAGGCCAATGTAGAGCGCCAACAGCAGGGTGAGAATTGGCAGCCAGCGCCGGCAAGACCAGTAGACGGCCTGGTTGATGATGTGGGCCGGGGTACGGCCGTATCCAGAGGTCGAAGAGGTGGTCATTACAATCATTATCCACAAAATAGCCATCGCCACCAGCGCCAAATACCTGGCCCGGAATAGGCCATTTGGCTTATGACAAAATGGGGTCTGTCATATTTTTGAGGGTGATAGGCCATTTGGCGCTCATGGCTCAGGCTGCCAGCGGCTATGCTTGCGGCATCAAATGAATAAAAAAAGTGACTGCCGGCCGGTATTGGCCGCTATTGATGGAGGAGTTTGTGATGAAAGTAAAAATGCGTAATGGCTGGACGGCGCAGCAGAAACGCCGCAAACAAGAGTGGCTGCCATTAGCCGTATTATTGGGTGGGGTGCTGCTGGTGTTAGCCGGGGTGGTTGTGTATATCTCCACTACACCCACCGCATCGGCCGCTTATAATCCGGCCGATGTGGCCCACGAACGGCCCATCCTGGCCGTGCATGATATGGGCGAAGGCGTCCCCATTCCCTTTTTGCCCCGCAGCCAGCCGCAGCCGGCCATTCAACTGTCAGAGCGGTTTTATAGCTTTGGCACGATTGGGCCGCGGGATGTGGTGGAGCGAGAGTTTGTCATTCGCAATACGGGTGACGCGCCGTTGACGATCAGCCGGGCTTATACCACCTGCGGCTGCACCACGGCCGAAATTTCGGGTAGCGTCATCCCGCCGGGCAAAGTGGCCACCGTCCGGCTAGTTTTCGACGCCGGTTTCCACGATGCCGCCGGGCAAACAGTACGCCGGGGTTTGATTATTGAGAGCAATGACCCGAATCAGTCTCAGGCGGAGATATGGGTTCAGGCGACTGTACGCACACGATGAGGTAGTTGAAGATGAAAATAGTATCTATGATGGTATTGGCTGCTATTTTTCTGGCGACGCTGG
>JAHBVI010000253.1 GCA_019637635.1 Anaerolineae bacterium | reverse complement strand
TGATCAATGGTGACACAAATAACGATTTTGATGTCTTTGTCTATGACCGACAAACAGGGCACACCGTACGCGCCTCCATTGCTTTCAACGGAGCAGAGGCAAATGGAGGTTCTGGGGCTGCTTCTATTTCAACCGACGGCCGTTACGTAACCTTCGTCTCTTGGGCCACTAACCTGGTTGATGGCGATACAAATCTTGTTCAGGACATTTTCGTGCATGACCGGGGCGAATAGGGCAGCAAACGAAAAGAGCCGGTGGCAACACCGGCTCTTTTACTGCTCACTGCTTACCGCTCACTGCCCACGGACACTGCGTCCGTCGCTTACTTCTTCAACAACCGTTCAATCTCTTCCAGCACATCCGCCGCCACATCCTTCACATTCTTTTGCAGGCGGGCCACCCACCCGGCGCGGTGCCCGGCCAGCGTCAGCGCACGGCCGACAAAAACGGGAGCCATCTGGCGGCGGTAATCGGCGCTGGCGTGAATGTCGCCCATCACGTCGCCGCCCAGGTCATTGAGTACGAGAGCGGCGGCGGCAGCGATATTGTCATCGCTGAGCCGCTTGCCGACCAGGGCTGCGCCGACGGAGGGCACGGCCGTAGCCTTAGGCGTCAACCCACCCACAGCCACGCTGCACGCCGTACACTCACCCGTCAGGCTGACGGTGATGTTGGCGCACGCGCCCACCATCGCATAACGGGAAGCGGGGTTGAACAACTTGGCATAGGCGGAGCCATTTTCGGTGCCTTCAGCGGGGACTTCTACGGCCGTCAACACCTCATTCTCCGCCAGCGCCGTCTCAAACAGCCCGGTGAAAAAGTTGGATGCATGGAAGCTGCGCGCCCCGTTTGCCCCGGTGATGTGGAACGTCGCGCCCAATGCCAGAAAGACCGTCGGCAGGTCAGAAGCCGGGTCAGCGTGGGCCACATTGCCACCCACCGTGCCCCGGTTGCGCACCTGTGGGTCACCGATCATCCCGGCGGCGTGTTTCAGCGCGTCCGGGAAGTGGCGGTCGCTTTCGGCAGCGACGGTGGCATGGGTGGTCAGCGCGCCAATGCGGAAGCTGTTACCACTCTTGGTGATGCCCCGCAGCCCGTCAATCCGGCCAATATCAATCAACACGCCAGGGTCAGACAGGCGCATCTTCATCACTGGCAGCAGGCTGTGGCCGCCGGCAATAAATTTGCCGCCATGTTGCCCCATCAGGGCGACCGCTTCATCTACCGAAGCGGCCCGGTAATAATCAAATGTTGGTGGATACATCAGTTACCTCCTCCGTTGCTCGCACTTGCTGCGCCCGCAGCAACGATAGCGTTGTGGATTTTTTCGGCCGTGAGCGGCATCTCTAAATGTCGGATACCCAACGGGGCCAGGGCATCCATCACTGCACTGGCAATGGTGGTGGTGGCGGCGATGGTGCCCATTTCGCCCGCCCCTTTCACGCCCAACGGGTTGTGCGGCGAGGGTGTCTCGTTGCGGTCAACCTGGATGTGGGGGAAACGGTCGGCGCGGGGCATAGCGTAGTCCAGCATGGTGGCCGTCAGCAGTTGGCCGTTGCTGTCGTAAACGCCATGTTCCCACAACGCCTGGCCCACGCCTTGAGCAATGCCACCCACGATCTGCCCTTCCACAATGAGCGGGTTGATCACCTTGCCCACGTCGTCTACGGCCGCATACTTTTGAATGGTCACTTCGCCGGTATCGCGGTCAATCTCTACCTGGGCCACGTGGGCGCTGTTGGGGAAGGTGAAGTTGGCCGGGTCGTAGAAAGCGGTCTCTTCCAGCCCCGCTTCCATGCCGGGCGGCATGTTGTCGGCCGTCGTCAGGGCAAAGGAGAGTTCACCAAACGCCTTGGCCCGGTCGGGTGCGCCTTTCACATGCACTTTGCCGCTGGCCTGGTCATAGACCATGTCTGCCGGGTCGGCTTCCAGCAGGTGCGCGGCCAAAATGGTCAGTTTGTTGCGGATTTTTTCCGCGCTCTTGACCAATGCGCTGCCGCCGATGGCCGCGCTGCGGCTGCCGTAGGTGCCCACACCGTAAGGGGTACGCTCGGTGTCGCCGTGGACGATCTCAATGTCCTCAAAAGGTACACCTAACTCGTCGGCCACAATCTGGGCGAAGGTCGTTTCGTGTCCCTGCCCGTGGGCGTGGGAGCCGGTGAGCACGGTCACTTTGCCGGTGGGGTGGACGCGAATGACGCCGCTCTCGAATAGGCCAATGCCCGCACCCAAACCAACAGCCACGGCCGACGGCGCCGGGCCGCTGGCTTCAATGCAACTGCTAAAGCCGACGCCGACGAGACGGCCGTCCTTCCGCGCCTTTTCCTGTTCTTTCCGCAGTCCTTTGTAGTCTGCCAGTTGCTCAATTTTGTCAAAGAGGGCGGGGTAGTCGCCGCTGTCATATTGCAGGGCGACCGGGGTCTGGTAGGGGAATTCGTCCGGCTGAATCAGGTTTTTGCGGCGCAGTTCCACCGGGTCCATCTTCAAATCGAGGGCGGCCATGTCCATCAACCGTTCCAAGACATAGCTGGCTTCGGGGCGGCCCGCACCGCGATAGGCGTCTACCGGGACGGTGTTGGTCATGGTGCCATAGGTTTCACCATAAATAACAGGGATTTTATAGAGACCGGAGAGCAGCGTGAGGTACAGCGCGGTAGGGATCAGGGGGGCGAAGGTGGAGAGATACGCGCCCATGTTGGCCCAGGTGGTGACGTAGAGGCCGGTGATGGTACCATCGTTTTTCAGGGCCAGTTTGGCATGGGTGACATGGTCACGGCCGTGTGCGTCCGTTATGGAGGCTTCACTGCGCGTGGAGACCCATTTGGCCGGTCGGTTCACCGCTCGCGCTACCCAGGGCACAATCACCTCTTCGGCGTAATGGAAAATTTTGCTGCCAAAACCGCCGCCCACGTCCGGGGAAATGACACGCAGCTTGTGTTCGGGGATGCCCAGCGTAAACGCACCCATCAGCAGGCGAATGGTGTGTGGGTTCTGGCTGGTCGTCCACACCGTCATGTTCTCCATGAAGGCGTCCCACTGGGCGGCGCAGGCACGGGGTTCCATGGCGTTGGGGATGAGCCGCTGGTTGATCAATTCCAACTCGACCACGTGATCGGCGCTGGCAATGGCCTGGGCGGTGGCATCTTTGTCGCCTATCGGCCAGTAAAAGCTACAATTTTCGGGCACATCATCATGGACGAGTGGCGCACCGGCATCCATCGCACCTTTGGCGTCTACCACCGCTGGCAATGGCCCATACTCCACCTCAATCAAATCTACCGCATCATGGGCGATGTAGCTGTTTTCGGCAACAACGACAGCTACCGCATCACCTACATGCCGCACCTTGCTCACAGCCACAACCGGGTGGGCCGGTGTCTTAATGCCGGGCGGCGTAAAACCGCAGGGCAGCCCGCCCACATTGGCGAAATCCAACCCGGTATACACAGCCACCACGCCCGGCAATGCGACTGCCGCCGATGTATCAACGCTGTTGATGGTGGCATGGGCATAAGGGCTGCGCTTGATGGCCACATGTACCATGCCGGGCATGGAGAGGTTGGCCACGTAGCGTCCTTTGCCCTGAATAAAACGCGGGTCTTCCACCCGCTTCATGGATTTACCCTTGTAGTTAGCCATCAGTCACCTCCTGCCATCGCTTGCGCGCCGGCTTTTACCGCCCGGACGATGTTCTCGTAGCCGGTGCAGCGACAGAGATTGCCTTCTAACCCGTGCCGGATTTCCTCGTCGGTGAGGTGGGGGTTGCCTTCGGCCAGTTTGGTCGCGGCCATAATCATGCCGGGGGTGCAGAAGCCACATTGCAGGCCGTGTTTGTCCCAAAAGGCTTGCTGCATGGGATGGAGATTCCCGTTGCTGGCCAGACCCTCGATGGTAGTGATGCTTGCGCCATCGGCCTGGACGGCGAGGACTGTGCATGATTTCACGGCCGTGCCGTTCAAATGAATGGTACAGGAGCCGCATTGGCTGGTGTCGCAGCCAATGTTGGCCCCTGTCAGGCCCAGCTCATCGCGCAAAAAGTGTACCAGCAACATGCGTGGTTCCACGTCACGCTCAGTAGCTTTGCCGTTGACAGTCATGGATACTTTCATGTTTTACCGCCTCCTA
>JAHBVI010000252.1 GCA_019637635.1 Anaerolineae bacterium | reverse complement strand
CGCGACCGGACATCAAAGGGGGAGGTATGGCGGCGGTACGGCCGTAAGGTGCGCCACAAAACATCCGGGTGAAAGAGGCGGGTAGGCGGCGCCAATAGCTGCTGCACGGCCAGGAACGCCTCGGCCACCACCGGGTCAACCATCATCGTTTGCAGGACGCGGCGAATGTAGCCCTGCACCAGCCGCGTCATGCGGTCAGCCGCAGCATCCGGCCCATCTTGCCAGTCACGATCCTGCCCGGTAGCCAACTGCCAGGGGGCGTCAATCACGGTAGTCAACGCCTTCTGGAAACGAGCCGCCAACCCGACCAGGTCGCCTTGCTGCTGGCGCAGACAGTCGTCCAGCTTCATGCTGGCAATGGCCGCCACAGACATACCCTGCCCATAGGCCGGGTTGAAGGCATAAGCCGCATCGCCACACACCAGGAAATTATCCAGGTAACGAGGGAGCGCCTCATAGTGCCGCAAACGATTCTCCATGCGCCGATATCCCCAGATAGGCGAGATCGGCTCGGCGCTCTGCACAAAGTTGAACACATCCGGCTCAACCAGCGAGCGGGCATACGCCAGAAAACCGGCCTCGTCCGTCGGCGGGTGGTCGCCGGCCATGCCGATTAAGGTCAACTGCCACTGGTCATCTTCCACCTTTAGCAGCAAAGCGCCGCGTTTCTGGTCAGGGGCCAGCGGTTGCAGGAACATCGCCTTCCAATCATACCGGACGGAGTCTGGCAAACGGTAGAAGCGCGTGGCGTAACCGGGCTGCGCATCTACTACCGTCTCCTGGGGGGTCGGGAACCCTAACGTCGTCAACCATTCGGCCGCGCGCGAACCGCGCCCATCGGCAGCCACCACCAGGTCGGCTTCGATCTGCCAGGCAGCGCCATTACGCTGGCGCAACTGCACACCCGTTGCCCGCGTGTTTGTCGCGTCGGTGCAAAGGCCAATGGCTTCCAGGCCGGGCAAAAAGGTGATGCGCGAATTCGCCAGCAGCCGGTGACGGATGGTTTCTTCCAACAAGGGGCGGGTGACAGCCAGGACGGTGTAAGCCGAGTGATAACGTACCCGCCACTGCCCCAACAGGTGCAGCCGCGCCTCAGCCCCCAGGTTGAAGGGGACGGCGCCGGTCGTGTGCAGTTCGTCGGTAATGCCGGGGAACTGCTGCTCCAACACACGCAGGCCGCCCAACAAGAGTACATGGGGATGGCGTCCTTGTGGCACACCTTTGCGGAATTCAGGATGCTCCGGCAGCAGGTCACGCTCGATGATGGTCACACGGTCAAAGTGGTCGCTGAGGACACACGCCGCCGTCAGACCGGCAATGCTGCCGCCAATAACTACAGCGTGACGATATGTGGTCTGGGGTTGTGGTAAATAGTTTGGGATCGTGTTGTTCACTTTTATTTTCCTTTGGGATGCGTGATGCGTGAGAGAGTGGTCACGCATCACGCATCACGAAACAAGTAATGCTGGTAATTCCGCCATATCCGCAAAGACGACGTGAGCGCCGGCTTCTTTTAGCTGTTGGGCCGGGGTGGCGGCGGCGTAGCCGAAGACGGTCATACCGGCGGCTACACCGGCCTGCACACCTGCCGGGGAATCTTCAACCACAGCGCAGGTGTGGGGCGCCACCCCGTTCTGACGGGCGGCGTGCAGGTAGATGTCCGGGGCCGGTTTGGCGTGGCTGACGTCGGCGGTGCTGTAAATGTTGTTGCCAAACCGGGGCAACAGCCCGGCGCGGCCCAGGGTGAGCAGCATCTTTTCGCGCTCGCCGCTGGAGGCTACGGTGACGGGTATGGGCAGGTGCGCCAGGGCCTCGGCCACGCCGGGAATGGGTTTCACTTCGGCCCACAGCGCCGCCGCCGCCCGCTGCCGCAGCGTGAGTACAAAGTTTTCCGGCAATGGCTTGCCCAGCAGGTCGGTTAACACGGCCAGACATTGTGCCAGGGAACGGCCGTGAACCCGGTCATACAGTTCGTCGGCGATGATGGGTACGCCCATCTCCTGAAGCATGGCAGCCATGACGCCGGTGGTGATGGGTTCGCTGTCTACCAGCACGCCATCACAATCAAAAATTACCAGTTCAAACGGTTTCATTTTGCCGCCTCCGGCGCGCCGGCCATGCGGGCCAGCTTTTGGGCAAAGGGGGACGATTCCAGGCTTTGCCGGGTGATGAGCATGGGCAGGTACACGGCCGTGCCCTCCATCACCGCTTCACCAATCGGCTGAAAACCCATATGCCCATACAAAGGCACCCGGTTTTCAATGGCCGAAATCAGAACCCGCTCAATGCCATGCTGGTAACAGAACTGCACGGCCGTGAGCATCAGGTGGTTGAAGATACCGTGTCCGCGAAAAGTGGGTTTCACCGCCAGCAGCCGGATTTCGGCCGTTTGCGGCAGGTGTTGGCGAATGTCCTCGCTGACAATCGGCAGTCGCTGCAAGGTGGAAAACGGCGCGGCCGAGGGCAGGGTGATAGACAACATCCCGGCCAACTCCTCGCCCATGTAGGCGACGATGTAGATATTGCTATCGTGGCGTCCATCCACTTTGCGCCCCATTTCATTGGGCACATACTGGCCCAATTCCAGGGCGTAGGTATCGTGATTCAGTTGGGCAATGGCGTCCCAATCTTGTTCGGTGGCAATTCGGACTACAGGGTACATGAGAATTTCTCCTGACCTGGCAGGTCTGGGCGACCTGCCAGATATGGTTTAGCGGCCGGCCAATTGATGAATCGCGGCCATGAGCTTTTGCATGGTGGCCATATCGGCCAGGGTAATGCGGAAGTAGCGGTGATCGCCTTTGATCGTTTCCCGCTTGATTTTGAAACCGAAGGTGAGCAGTCTGTCTTCCAGCCCGGCCCAACGGCCGTCGTGCTGCACCAGAATGAAGTTGGCGCGGGTCTGGTACGGGATGAGGCCGGGAATTTGCCGCAGCGCGGTGTAGACGTAGGTGTTCACTTCGGCGAATTCCAGCTGCATTTCTGCATGGAACTTCTTATCCGCCAGCCGGTGTATGGCAATGGCCTGGTCGAGCGAGGGCAGGCCAAACACAGGCGCTAATTTTTGCAGATTGCGGGCATCCGTCTCGCTGCAAATCACAAAACCGAGGCGCAGGTTGGCCAGGCCGTAGAACTTGGAAAAGGTGCGCACAATAAAGACGTTGCGCCGGTTGGTGCAGGCCAGCAGTTCTTTTTCTTGCACGGCCGTGTAGTTGTCATGGAAACCGTAGTATGCCTCGTCAAAGATGAAATCCACGTGGGGGTAGGTGCGCGCCAGCCAGAGGAAGTCCGGCAGCGGCAGCACGTTGCCCGTAGGATTATTGGGTGAGCAGATCAGCACCACTTTGGCCCGGCTGGCTTCAATCTTGGCGGCAATCAGGCGGCGGTCATACACGAAGCTGTAGCCATCATTGAGTAAAGGAAAGGTGTCAATCTGGGCTTCAATCGGTTCCACCAGGGAATTGTAAAAGCTCCAACTGGGCGCGGGCACGAGCATCGTCTCCCCCTTTTTGAGCAGGTACAGCACAATGTCACGTAGTAAAGCGGCGCTGCCCGGGGCGATGACGATTTTTTCCGCGGTCACGTCCAGTTCGGCGGCGATGGCGTCTTGCAGATGTTTAACGCCGCTGTTAGGGTAACTGTGCAGATTTTGCCGGACCGTTTCTAACATGTCGGCCAGCGACAGCCTGTCTGTGGCCGCTTTGGCGGCGGCAAACAGGTTCTCGTTCAGGTGTAGGGGGGTAAGACCCTTCAGATCACTCAGCGGCGAGGCATACCCGCCCTGATCCAGACGGAGGGCGCCGCTTTTCTCGCCGGGTATCCTTTTTGCCGGCCGTACTGGTTCGTTGATGCGGCCGACAAAGGGGCGGTGGGAAACAATGCCGTAGCCGGGCAGGGACTCAGGGAAGGGTGTGTGGCGCGTCACCGGTTGTTCGGGGGTGATCACGGCCGTGCCATTTGTTGATTGCGCAGTTTGTGTTTTCATTACGTTTACTCCTTGTGCGTTTTTGTGAACTGGAGGCAGCATACAGCACGGTCGTTCCGCGAACGTTCCCAAAAGCGTGCCAAACTGTGTGCCAACGTGAGGAGTTATCGGTGGAGGAGCAAAAAACGCGAAGCGTGCGAACGTTTTAAGACCCTAAGGGTTTCAGAAACCCTTAG
>JAHBVI010000251.1 GCA_019637635.1 Anaerolineae bacterium | reverse complement strand
GCTATGGCAGGGTATTCTTTTTTCGGAATGATACCCGCAACTATAGGAGGGCAATTAAATGAGCTTCTCCATGACCTTGACCTTAATCACATCCCCTTCCACCCGCTCTTCTTTGCTTTCTGTTTCGCGAAAGCCGTGGGTATGATAAAAGGTATACGCGGAGTGATTATTTTCCTCAACTTCAAGCCGGATGGTGCGGGCGATGGGAAATGCGGTAATGCCTGCCTGTAAGAGTTGGCTCCCAATACCTTGTCGTTGATGCTGAGGGTGAACATATAAGCGGGATAACACGGCCGTATCATCACTGATTTGTCCCATTGTGATCAGGCCAATGATCGCGCCATCACCGCTCTTGGCCACGCCAAAAAAGATGCGTGGATTCTGGATTTCTGCCGCTAACCGATCCAGGCTGTGCCAGACGGATGTGACCGCGTTGATCGTTGCTGGAGACAGGAACGAACTGTAGGTGGCTCGCCACGTCTCGCTAAGCACTTGCTTAATTTCTATTACGTCCTCAACCTTCGCACGTTCGATACTTACCATCTCAATTGCCTGCCCCCGACCTGTCGCCCTCACGCTTGTTTGGCAGTCAGGTCCTTGTCTTCCATTTCCCAGGCGTGGTCCAGGGTGTGAAAGGCAGTGTGCCGAATCAGGAACCGTAGTGGCTCTTTCCCCTTCTTGCCGGCCAACTTGCCCTGTGCGTGGTACTCGCGGAATGCCTGGCAATAGGCATCGCGATGCGCTTTCAGCCCCTCGTCAGTCAGCATCGCCCCATCGGGGGTGAGCACACCAACCCCCTTCGCCCAATCCCGCTCCGCCGCAAACGTATGACGGACGATGTGGTCCCGGTCTCGCCCGCCGCCACGCGGCCCCTTCTGCATCTCCGCCGACACCCGCGAACGCACATCATCGAAAAACGCCCAACACGCCTGCATCAGCCGACATGTCTTGTTTGTCAATACTTGAATACGCGAACGAGATGCCCCAGAAGTCGGTTGAGCCTGTGCCCGGATACTGCTCCACAACCTCGACGTCCTTGACGGCCTCAAACTCCGCGTCCATTTCCGCCAGCTTTGCCACCGATGCATAACGCGGCATATAGGCACGTAGCCTTTCGACTGCCGCCTCCGCGGTCTTCGCCCCGCGCTCAAGACCAGGCCAGTCTGGGGCCACCGCCGCCACCATCTTGCCCTTCAAGCCGATTTCCAACGTCACTCGTGTATGGTTAGCCATGTCTCCTCCGAAAATGTAGGGCGATTTTGTAAATCGGCAGGACGATTTGCAAAATCGTCCTACAAATTTTCATTCACGGTAATAGTTAAGGCAGAAATACCTATTTTTCAGTTTGCCATAATATCCGGTCTATAGGCCCATCTTGGGACATTGACTTTATATGCTCATAAGAGTGTTGCACGATTTGCTCGAGGATTGGCAGCTCTACGTCGCTAAGCCGCTTGATATAAACACAATACCCACTGCCTCTGTGTTTACCTAACATAGCCAGCAATCCAGAGTAGCGCGCCGTGCCGTCCATCAGGTAAACGGTGATCTTACCTTTTCGGGGATAAAAGCCGATAATAAGGCCGTCGCCTTCGCGCCCACTGCTGTATTTGTAATGGTAGGTATCAAACCCAATAGTGCCCACGTTCCACAGCTTTGGCTCATGCCCACTGATTCGCTGCATCATTTCGATAAGCGCCCGGCTATCTTTTACAGTTTGCTCATCATCAAGTGATGCAATGTATTCTTCGACTGGTTGGGTCATTTTATCCTTCTCCTTATGGGGGAATCACAACACGAGAATACTAGCTCTTTTGTTCTAATGTGTCAAGATATTTTCTGGCAGGTGCGGTACGGCCGTGTCATCCGCGGGCACAAACAAGAATATGCCTGACACCTGTTTCATTTTGTTACCAGATTGTTATTCCTTCTGAGACCACTTTGTTACCGGCCATTGTCAAAATAACAGCCACCTGACGGCGTAGCCAAGTGGAAAGGCAAGGGTCTGCAAAATCCTAAAGCGCGGGTTCGATTCCCGCCGCCGTCTTTTTACTAAGAAAGAAGTTCAACTTTTTTCGTCAATCAACAATTTCTATCGAGAAAAAGTTGAACTTCTGGTCTCAAAGAGCTTTTTTCAGGAGGCTCATGACCCTTTTTCTTGATTTGAACTGTGATCAGATTTCGGTGGATGTGGCGCTTCTTCAACGTGTGCCTTACGAGTTAATTGTTTATTACCTGGCCCTGCCACTGGCGCAAGAAAACGGCCGTGTCAGCGTGGTCATGGCGCACCCGGAAAACACGGCGGCGATAGACACGTTGCAGCGGCTGTTGCAGGCAGAGATTGTGCCGGTGCAGGCCAGAAGCCAGGCCATTCAGGCGGCGCTGCAACGCATCTACCCCACCCTGCCGCCGCCACCGCCGCAGCCAACCATCATTGCCTGGAGCCACACGCCGCAGCAGGAAACGGCCGTGTTCGCCACCGCCGCCCTCTTACGCCAGGCATACCACGCCGAAATGGAGATGCTGCCGGTAAACGGACATAAGCCAGACGAGGTCTTGAGCCTGGCTTTGAGCCGTCAACATACGATGGCGGTACTGGACGCGCCGCCAACGGCCCAACTGCCCGACCTGTTTGCCCGCCTGAATACACCCTTTGTTCTGGTGCGCGGGGCATACCGCCCCCTACGGCGTATTCTGGTGGCGCTGCGCGGTTTTTCTTCCGACATCCAGGCGGTGGATTGGATATTGCCCCTGGCGCAAGCGCCAGACACGGCCGTGACGCTGCTCCCCCTGGCCGATTCACCCTTGCATCAAGCCCGGCGTGCCGCCCATCACGGCGATCTGGTTGAACCCCACCTGGAGTTGTGTCTGGCCCAACTGCGCCACGCCAACATCCCCATTCACCTGAAATTCCGCCAGGAGCAGCCCATCCACCAGATCATAAACGAATTAAACCAGGGAGATTATGATTTGCTGGTCGTTACGGCGGAAGCCCAGGGAGATTATGTGCAAACCGTTTTGGCGGCTATGGCAGAATGTCAGGCCCATGCCGGTCGGCCCATTTTTATTCTAAAGCCACCACAGCCAGTTTGAAGTTTTGTTACTTTTTTGTTACCGCTCTATAACCACCCTTGTTACCACTCCCCTTTATGCTAACCGCACCTTGAAAAAAGTCAGGCCGGCAACGGCCGTCTATTTTCAGTTTCATACCAACCCACCTGACCCACGCCGACATGGGTAGCACACAAACAAAATTATTGATTGGAGGATAGGAGAACATTTCATGCGTATTCAATTTAGTCAGATTCGGTATTTAGTTTTGGCGCTGTTCCTGCTGGTATTGGCCGCTTGCAGCGCCCAGGGGTCAACCGCGGGCAGCAGCCCCACCGCCGCCGCCGACAGTGGCAGCCAGGCCCAGCCGGCAACGGCCGTTGCACAACCAACAGCCACCACAAAGGTCGAAGAAGTAAAAATTAGCGTATCCGGCGCTTTTGCCCTATTTCCCATGATGACGGTTTGGGCCGAAGAGTACCAAAAGCTCAACCCACACATCTCTTTTGACGTGCAGGCGGGCGGCGCAGGCAAGGGCATGACGGACATGCTCACCGGTGCGGCCGACATTGCCATGCTTTCCCGCGAACCACGCCAGGAAGAGCTAGACCAGGGATCATTCCTGGTACCCGTAACCATTGATGCCGTCGTGGGCACAATCAACGCCAATAATCCCTATCTGGCAGAGTTTCAGGCAAAAGGGTTGACGCCAGAAGAATCTAATGCCATTTGGATTACCGGAGCGATCACCACCTGGGGCCAATTATTAGGTACGGATGCTACCGAAGCCATTAATGTTTATACCCGTTCTGATGCCAGTGGCGCTGGTGAAATGTGGGCCTTGTTTTCCCAGGGCAAGGCACAGGAAGAGTTGATTGGCACGGCCGTGAATGCCGATCCAGGCCTGGCTGAAGCAGTAAGGCAGGACCCATTGGGCGTTGGCTACAACAATATCGGCTTCTCTTATGATCAGGCCACCGGCTTACCCATCGCCGGTCTACAAATCATCCCCTTTGACCTGAACGGCAATGGGCAAATAGACCCGGAGGAGGACTTTTATGACACACGGGACGCGCTCAACGCGGCTATTGCCGACCAGATATATCCTTACCCGCCAGCCCGTGCCCTTTACCTGGTAACAAAGGGGGCGCCCAGCCCCGCCATTGCCGACTTCTATCGCTGGATATTAACCGAGGGGCAGGCTTATGTAGCTGATGCCGGATATGTGGCTTTGCCTGAGGCGCGCATCCAGGAGGCGCTGGCTTTAGTCAATGAGTAAACTCTCTGATTCAGGACGATAAAAGTTGAAAAGCCCAGAGCCAAAAATTGGCTCTGGGCTTTTACCACGCAAAGGAGTGTGAATAGATGGAAGCAGCACCCGATACAAACATACGCCCACTACCCGTTAAAAAAACCTTCGCCGCCAGCCGCCTGAGTCGCTGGCGTTGGTTCAAAGACGCCAGCGCCCGCACCACGTTGGGGGTGA
>JAHBVI010000250.1 GCA_019637635.1 Anaerolineae bacterium | reverse complement strand
TAATAGCAATTACCCATGATAGACTCTAACCTCTGCCCCCACTGCGGCAAAGGACAGCTTTATTTTTCCGGCGACGGCCGTGCCCGTGAATGTGAGCGGTGTGGTCATCGTATTCCCATCGTTCCGCCAACCCGGTCAGTTCAGGAGCTGCGTGAATTAGCCTCTTATCGCTTTGATAGCGAACGGGTGGATGACATCGGCCGCGCCGGCACGCGGCTGCTGCTGGCGCAGGGCATCGCCGCCGCTAAAGAGGGCGACCTGGACGAAGCGTACCATTACCTGGGGCGCGTACTGCGCGCCCCGGCGGAAGACGCCGACAAAACCAGGGCGTGGCTCTGGCTCAGCCAGACCTTTGACAACCCCCCCGACAAACGGTACTGCCTGGAACAGGTATTACTCCTCGACCCCACGCATGGCACAGCCCGGCGGGGTCTGGCCGTGTTAGACGGCCGTCTCAACCCCCAGGAAATTATCAACCCCGACCAACTGGAACGAGAGGTCAGCGACGAACCGGTTACGGCCGTGGCCGAACAGTTCACCTGCCCCCGCTGCGCCGGACACATGAATTACACCGCAGACGGCGAACCCGGAGCGGCTTCGGGCCATGCCCTCGTCTGTGAATTCTGCAATTACCGGCAAGAGGTGGGCGCAGACGGGCGGCCCCAGGCCGAAAGCCGATTTGGGCAGGGCGCCTTTGAACAGGAATTTACGGCCGCCATGGCCACCGCCAGAGGGCACGTGCAGCCCATCCAGATGCGCGCCTTTCTCTGCCTTAGCTGCGCCGTCGAATTTGTCCTCGCCCCGCAAACCATCTCCCTTACCTGCCCCTACTGCGACGCCGTTTACGTCACCGAAACCGCCGAATCCCACCACATCATCCCGCCCCACGCCCTCATCCCCTTTGCCGTTTCCCCAAACGACGCCCAACTGGTGCTGCGCCGCTGGTTCAAACAACACAACATCGAACGGCCGCGCCTCTCACCCATCATCGGCATTTACTTGCCGGTGTGGACGTTTGACCTGGGCGGCGAAATCAAATGGAGCGGCCTGGTGAAAAAGGGGGACGACTGGGTACCGATCAGTGGCAGCCACCTGCCCTTTTTTGATGACATGTTAATCCCCGCCAGCCACAAAACGCCGGAAACACTCACCAAAGGCTTCGCCGAATTCGATTTGACCGGGCTGGTGGCCTATGACGCCGGCTATCTGGCCGACTGGCCTGCCGAGCGGTACCAGGTACCCCTGGCCGATGCCTCGCTCATCGCCCGCAAGAAGGCGCTAAAATCGTTGCGCCAGAATGCATCCCGTCTGACCAGAGGTGAACTGGTGCGCGATCTGCGACTCAACTCCCAGGGTTTGATCATCGAATCCTTCAAACACATTTTGCTGCCGCTGTGGATAGCCCACTTTCAAGTAGAAGGGACGGCGTATGACGTGGTCGTGAATGGGCAAAACGGCCGTGTCCACGGCAACCGGCCACAGGGAGCAGCAGGCAAGTTTTTAGCGCGATTATTGGGGAAGGGGTAGAAATCAGAGATTGGAGATAGTTTACTCTCTGGTCTCCAATCTCTAATCTCTAATCGCCAGTCTCCTCATCATCCACCAGGGAGCAGTACGGGCAATTATGGACAGTAGTGAGTGGTCAGGCCCCCATCGGGAGAGCAACAACACCCCCCCGACCAGCACCCCGGCTTTGCACGCCCAGGCGCGGCGGTTGGCCGCTTACCTGCCCATGACCGTCACCCGCCAAATTTTAGAAGACGACCTGCCAGCGCCGGGCACGGCCGTCTGGTTTCAAGCCGCCACCCTCTTCTCCGACCTATCCGGTTTTACCCGCCTGGCCGAAAGTCTGGCCCAGGCCGGGCCACGTGGCGCGGAAGAGCTAAACCGCGCCCTGCTGCTCACCTTCACCAGCCTCATCAACGCCATCCACGACGCCGGCGGCGCAGTGGCCCACTTTCACGGCGACGCCATGCTGGTTTATTTTTTGGATAACGACGGCCGTGCCGCCGCCCGCGCCCTGGCCTGTGGCGCTTTTATGCAGCGGCTCATGCGCACCAATCTGGCGCAAATTAACGTGCAACAACCGGGTCAGGCGCCAGAACAATTTTCGCTGGACATCAAAATTGGCGTGGGGTACGGCCGTTGCCTGCAAACCATCGTCGGCCAACCGGGAGAAAGCCTGGAATTTGTGTTGGCGGGCACGGCCGTAGACGAAGCCGCCAGCGCCCAACGCCAGGCCGGCGCCGGGCAGGTGGTCGCCAGCGAAAACGCCCTGGCTCAGGCCCGGCTGCCCGTCACCGGCCCCTTCCGCGCCGTAGACGAAACCGCCCCCGTGCCCAACGCTCGTGAAGAGATCCACTGGCACGCCTACCAGGCCGACGCCCTGCACCGCCTGCTGCAAATCGCCCCGGCCTTCATTCCCGCGCCCCTGGTGGAGCGGCTCCAGCACCAGACCACCCGCTTCATTGCCGAACACCGCCCCGTGACCACCCTCTTTGTGCAATTTGAAGGCATTGACCTGAACGCCGCTGACGCCGGACAGCAGTTACAATCCTATTATGAATGGGCGCGGCAGGTGGTGGCCCGCTTTGGGCCGCGCAACGGCCGTGTCAACCGCCTGCTCACCGGCGACAAAGGCAGCCAGTTGCACATCCTTTTTGGCGCGCCCACCGCCCCCGACGCGCCCGAACAGGCCATCCGCTGCGCCCTGGCCCTGCAACGGGAAAAACCGGCCTTCATCACCGGCCAGCGCATTGGGTTAGCTGCCGGGCCGGTGTTTGCTACGGCCGTTGGCGCCCAAAACCGGCGTGAATACACAGCCATCGGTCGCGTCGTCAACCTTTCCGCCCACCTCACACTGCACTGCCCGCCTGGCCGCGTGTTGGTAGACGAAACCACTGCCAACCGCGTCTGGGCGCAGTTCCAGTTTGCCACCCACACCCTCACCACGCTCAAGGGGCAGGCCGCTCCCATTTCCACCTATCTGCCCTCTCAGGAACAGCCAGCGCCTACCCCCTTTGCCGCCCGTTTTAGCCGCTGGCAAAAACCCCCGCCCGGCCGTGACGCCGAAATCGCCCAACTGCGGCAGCGGCTAGACGCCGCCTTGCGTGGTCATGGTGGGCTGCTGGCGATTTCCGGCCCCTTTGGCGGTGGCATCCAGCCGTTGCTGGCTGAGGCAGCCCGCCGCTGGCTGGATGCGGGCGGGCGCGGCTTTGCCGGTGTTTGCCAACCCCATCTGGCCGATGCTCCCTTTGCCCCCTGGCAGGCCATCTGGCGAGACTTTTTTGACCTGACGCCAGACCTGTCCCCGGCAGCCCAGGCAGCCCAGGTGAAAGATGAAATCCGTGCCTGGCTGCCGGGCTGGGCCGATGAAGCCCCGCTCTGGTTGACGGCATTAGGTTTGCCGCTGCCCAACCAGGAATCGTCTGGGCACACGGCCGTTGCCGCCGGTGTGCAGCAGTTGTGGCTCTTTACCCTCATCCAGCGCTGCCTGGCCCAGGCCGCTAAACGGCAGCCTTTACTCATCGTGCTGGAAGATATGCAGTGGGCGGACGAAGCCAGCCGAGAATTGGCCGCCGCTGTTGCGGCGCCGGCTGCCGACCTGCCGCTGTTGCTTATAGTCACTCTGCGTGCGCCAGAAACTGTCTATTTTCCGGTGCTGCGTCAGCCCACCACCACCCACATTGTTCTGGCCGACTGGACGGCTGCGCAGGCGCGGGCCGTCATCCAGCGTCGCCTGGGCGCCAATAACCTGCCGCTGCTGTTGGAACAATGGTTGGGTTTGCGCGACCAACACGGCCGTGATGCCGAACAGGTGAATCCCCTTTTCCTGGAAGAATCGCTCAAGCTGATGCTGTCTACCGATGTGCTGCAATTTACCGGTGACGGCCGTTTGCGGGTGGATGAGGTGCGGCTGGCCGATTTGCCCATACCCAACTCCATTGCCGCTTTGCTGCAAACCCGGCTAGACACCCTGTCTGCCGGCGCCTATAGTCTGCTGCAAGTGGCCGCCGTCATCGGGCATGAATTTAGCCTGGAGTTGTTAACGGCCGTCGCCCCCGGTCGTTCCCAACCGCAAGCGCCTGGCCTGCTAAACGAGCTGATGGTGGCCGAGATGGTGCAACCCCTCAGTGAGGGTGAACGCCCTCAATTTATGTTCCAAAATAGCTTGTTGCACGAAGTGGTTTACCGTCGCCTGCCGTATGCCCGTCGCCAGGCTTTGCACCTGGCTATTGCTGAACGGCTGGCGGCAACCACGCCAGCGGCCGCCTGGCCTGCCATTCACCCCTTGCTGGCGCACCACTACGGACAGGCGGAAGCACATGAAGAAGGGCTGCGTTACGCTCTGCTGGCGGCCCACCATGCCGAGGCGCTGTACGCAAACCGGGCTACGGCCGGCTTTTACCGGCAGGCTATTCACCATGTGCATGCGTTGGGAACGGCGGGACGGGTAGAAACGGCTGTAGCCATTTTCACCGCGCAGGCCGAAGCGTATTTGCGGTTGGGCGAACTGGAAGAAGCGGCTAAGTCTGCGGCGGCGGC